>NZ_JBFBJY010000037.1:0-75717 GCF_040702125.1 Kitasatospora sp. NPDC085895
GTTCTCGGCCTCGTTGTAGGTCGGGATGATCACCAGCACCCTGCCGAGATCGGCGAAGGTGGTCTCCTCAGGGGCAGTCACGGCACAGCCTTTCGAAACTTTGGGGAACGTGCGGCGAGCCCGCAGCCGGGGGGTCGACGGCGCATGTCGTCGAGACAGGGCCCGGATGGCTCCCGAGCACACGGCCCGGAATGCGGATCGTACAGCGTCGTGTCCACCCGACCGGCCGCCGGGACGGGCCCTCCCCGGGCAACAGGTAGTCTCAGCACCACGTGAACACCCGAAGGTCGCGCAGCAACCGGTCGCTCGCGACCGGCTCCCCGGCCGGCCGGCGCCCTCCCCGGGCATCGGCGGCGCCCGGCACCCGGAGCCCCGCACCGGGTGTCGACGAAGAGACCGTGCGGGCCGTCCCGCACCGAAACAGGGTGGGAGCCGCGATGCGGGACCTCAGTCAGCTGGTGAAGGCGTACGACGTCCGGGGCGTGGTGCCGGACCAGTGGGACGCCTCGTACGCCCGTGCCTTCGGCGCGGCCTTCGTGCAGGTGCTCGGCGCCTCCGCGGTCGTCGTCGGCCACGACATGCGGCCCTCCTCCCCCGAGCTGTCCCGGGCCTTCGCCGAGGGCGCCGCCGCGTACGGCGCGGACGTGGTGGAGATCGGCCTCTGCTCCACCGACCAGCTCTACTACGCCTCCGGCAGCCTCGACCTGCCCGGCGCCATGTTCACCGCCTCGCACAACCCGGCCCGGTACAACGGCATCAAGCTGTGCAAGGCCGGCGCCGCCCCGGTCGGCCAGGACACCGGTCTGACCGAGATCCGCGAGCTGGTGGAGTCCTGGCTCGCCGAGGACGGCACCGTCACCGTCCCCGCCGCCGCCGAGGGCACCGTCCCGGGCACGCTCTCCTCCCGGGAGACCCTGGACGGCTACGCGGCCCACCTGCTCTCGCTGGTCGACCTGTCCGGAATGCGGCCGCTCAAGGTCGCCGTCGACGCCGGCAACGGCATGGGCGGCCACACCGTGCCGGCCGTGCTCGCCGGACTGCCCGTCGAGGTCGTCCCGATGTACTTCGAGCTGGACGGCACCTTCCCGAACCACGAGGCCAACCCGCTGGACCCGAAGAACCTCGTCGACCTGCAGGCCAAGGTCCGCGAGGTCGGCGCCGACCTCGGCCTCGCCTTCGACGGCGACGCCGACCGCTGCTTCGTGGTGGACGAGCGCGGCGAGCCGGTCTCGCCCTCGGCGATCACCGCCCTGGTCGCCGAGCGGGAGATCGCCCGCGCCCGCGCGGCCGGCGAGGAGAAGCCGACCGTGATCCACAACCTGATCACCTCCTGGACGGTGCCGCAGGTCGTCACCGACCTGGGCGCGGTGCCCGTCCGGACCCGGGTCGGCCACTCCTTCATCAAGGAGGAGATGGCACGCACCGACGCCGTGTTCGGCGGCGAGCACTCCGCGCACTACTACTTCCGCGACTTCTGG
The DNA here is from genome assembly GCF_040702125.1 of Kitasatospora sp. NPDC085895. Classification (NCBI taxonomy): domain Bacteria; kingdom Bacillati; phylum Actinomycetota; class Actinomycetes; order Kitasatosporales; family Streptomycetaceae; genus Kitasatospora; species Kitasatospora sp. NPDC085895. The sequence goes on from NZ_JBFBJY010000037.1 coordinate 1,479, forward strand.
CGCGCCGACACCGGCATGCTGGCCGCCCTGCACGTGCTGGCCGCGCTCGCCGGCCAGGAGCAGCCGCTCTCGCAGCTGTGCGCCCGGTACGACCGCTACGCGGCCTCCGGCGAGATCAACTCCACCGTGGCGGACCAGGCCGGCCGGACGGCCGAGGTGCGCGCGGCCTACGGCGCGCTGGAGGGCGTCTCCGTCGACGAGCTGGACGGCCTGACGGTGGCCGGCGCCGACTGGTGGTTCAACCTCCGGGCGTCCAACACCGAGCCGCTGCTGCGGCTGAACGTCGAGGCCGAGGACCCGGCCCGGATGGCCGAGCTCCGCGACGCCGTCCTGGCGATCGTCCGCGCCTGACCCCCGGGGTGCGGTGCGGCGGCCCGGCCGGACCGCCGCACCGCACCCTCCGTACACACCGCTCGGCTAGAGTCTGGCGTTCCGACAGAGCAACCCCGCAGGGAACAGCGAGGAACCGAGCCGATGGACAGGCTGCAGAACACCGTCCGCCCCTACGCCTGGGGATCGACCACCGCCATCCCCGCCCTCCTCGGCCAGCAGCCCACCGGGGAACCGCAGGCCGAGATGTGGCTCGGGGCGCACCCCGGCGACTCCTCCCGGGTGGACCGCGGCAACGGGCCGACCACCCTCGACGCGGTGATCGCCGCCGACCCCGGGCGCGAACTCGGCGCCGCCGCCGTCGCCCGCTTCGGCCCCGCCCTGCCCTTCCTGCTCAAGGTCCTCGCCGCCGGCCGGCCGCTCTCCATCCAGGCCCACCCCACGCTGGAGCAGGCCCGCGCCGGGTACGCCGCCGAGGAGGCCGCCGGCATCCCGGTCGACGCCCCGCACCGCAACTACAAGGACGCCAACCACAAGCCGGAGCTCCTCTGCGCGCTGGACGAGTTCGAGGGCCTCTGCGGCTTCCGCGAGCCCGCGGAGGCGGCCGCGCTGATGGCCTCGCTCGCGGTGCCGGCGCTCGACCCGCTGATCGACGTCCTGCGCAGCAAGCCCGCCACGGAGGCGCTCGCCGAGACCCTCGCCGCCGTCCTCTCGCTGACCGGCGAGGAGGCCGGGCGCACCGTGGCCGAGGTGGCCCGCGCCGTCGAGGCCGCCGCCGAGGGCGACCCGTCGGGCGCCATGGCCGGATACGCCTTCGCCGCCCGCGAGTTCCCCGGCGACACCGGCCTGATCGCCGCCCTGCTGCTGAACCACGTCCGGCTGCAGCCCGGCGAGGCGCTCTACCTGGGGGCCGGGGTCCCGCACGCCTACCTCCGCGGCACCGGCGTCGAGATCATGGCCAACTCCGACAACGTGCTGCGCTGCGGGCTCACCCCCAAGCACATCGACGTCCCCGAGCTGCTGCGCGTGGTCCGCTTCGAGCCCGGCGCCCCCGACGTGCTGCGGCCCGCGGCGGCCGCCGACGGCGAGCACCACTACCCGGTGCCGGTCGACGAGTTCCGGCTCTCCCGGTACACCCTGGGCGCCGAGCCCGCGGTACTGCCCGGCCCGGCCCCGCAGGTCCTGCTCTGCACCGAGGGCTCCGTCCGGCTCACCTCCGCCGACGGCGGCACGCTGGACCTCGCCCGCGGGCAGTCCGCCTTCCTGCCCGCCGACGGCACCGACACCGCCGTCGCCGGGCCGGGCGCCACCGTCTTCCGCGCCACCGTCACCCTCTGACGCCGGCTCGGCCCGGGCGGCGGAGTACGACGGCCCCGCCGCCCACCCTGGGACCGGCGGTCCCAGGGTCAACTCTCCTCTGCCGCCGCCGATCACGCGGTGACAGCCTCGAAGCACACCGACCGGCCGGGCCGACGCCCGGCCGACGAGAACCGAGGAGAGCACCATGCGCGCTGTCACCGTCCGCAGCTACGGCGACGCCCGGCAGGCGGAGATCACCGAAGCGCCCGTACCCGCCCCCGGTCCGGGCGAGGTCCGGGTCCGCAACCGGGCGCTGGCCGTGCACCCCGCGGACACCGCGGTGCGCTCCGGCCTGATGGCCGGGCTGCTCGGCGCACCGCCGTTCCGGCTGGGCTGGGACGTGGCCGGCACGGTCGACGCGGTGGGCGAGGGCGTCACCGCCTTCGCGGTCGGCGAGGACGTCATCGGCCTCTCGCACTGGTTCGCGACCCGCAACGGCACCCACGCCGACTACGCGGTGCTGCCCGCCGACCAGCTCGCCCCCGCCCCGGACGACGTCCCGGCCGCCACCGCCGCGGCGCTCCCGCTCAACGGGCTGACCGCGCTGCAGGCCGTCGAGCGCACCGGCCTCGGCGCCGGCGCCACCCTGGTGGTCACCGGTGCGGGCGGCAACCTGGGGTACCTCACCACGCAGCTGGCGCTCGCCCGCGGGCTGCGCGTGCTCGCCGTCGCCGGCCCCCGGGACGAGGCGGAACTCACCGCGATGGGGGCGGAGTTCGTCGCCCGCGGGGAGTCGGCGGTGGACGCCCTGCGCGGCCTCGCCCCCGGCGGAGCCGACGCGGTGGTCGATGCCGCCGGCCTCGCCACGCCGCTGCTGGCGGCGGTGCGCGACGGCGGGCTGTTCGTCGCCGTCCGTCCGCCGGCCGCACCCGCGGCCGAACGCGGCATCGAGGTCGCCGTCCACAACGTCCGCCCCGACGGGCCCGCGCTCGCCGGACTGGCGAAGCTGGTCGCGGACGGCCGGCTCGTCGTCCGGGTGGACTCCGTCCTCCCGCTGGAGGAGGTCGCCGCCGCGCACGCCCGGCTGGAGGCGGGCGGCACGCGGGGCGCGGTGGTGCTGACCGTGTGACCGGGCGACGCTCCGGGCCTCAGCCCAGGACGGGGTGGGCGGCCTGGTAGGCCAGGCGTTCGTCGGCGCCGTCACCGATGCGGGTGAGGAGTCCGTCCAGGGCCAGGAACTCCTCCCACACGGGGCGGCCGCCGGCCCGGCACAGCTCGGCCACCACGCGGTCCTCCAGGTCCGGGACGCGCTTGTTCTTCCAGACCTTGTCGGCCAGGCTCACCAGCAGGTCCTCGGCCCGGGTGCCGGGGGCGTCCCAGGTGGCGTGCCCGGCGGCGAACCGGGCCAGCTCCGCGGACACCCCGTGCTCCAGCAGGAGGTCCCGCCCGGCCGGTTCGTGCGCGGAGCCGGGGCCGGACAGCTCGGCGGGGTGCCGGACCTTGCCGATGTCGTGCGTGGCCGCGCCGAACAGCACGGCCCCCCGGTCGAGTTCGAGCGCCGGGCAGTGCTCCGCCACCCAGCCGACGAGCTGCCCCGCGACCTCGTGGACGGCCCGCAGGTGGGCCACCAGCCGGGGCGGGGCGCCGAGGCGCCGCAGCAGTTCGGCGACCTCCTGCGGCAGCGGCCGCAGCCGCGGTGTCCGGCAGTCGTCCAGGGCGACGGCGAGCACGTCCACGACCCCCTCGCAAGGTCTCGCCGCCCGCGACATGTCGATCTCGCGTGACCCGGGCGTTCCCGGCCGCCTCACGGCCCTGTCATCCATGATCGGTTCACATCCGTGGCATGTCCTCGCGAGGGCGAGGCCGGGATCGGGCGGCTTGCCCGGGTCGGCCAAGTACACCAGGCTGAGCCCCGAGCACGAGGACCACCGGCCGGCCAGGATCGCACGCCGTCAGGTCGTCGTACGCGCCGGTCCACACGCCGGACACCTACGGACGGAAGGCTGCGCCGTGCGGAAACTGATCTACGGGATGAACCTGACCCTGGACGGCTACATCGCCGCGGCCGGTGACGACATCGGCTGGAGCGGACCGCCGAGCAGCGAGCTGTTCCAGTGGTGGCTCGACCACGAGCAGGCGAGTGAACTCTCGCTGTACGGGCGCAAGCTGTGGGAGACCATGAGCTCCTACTGGCCGACCGGCGACCGGCAGCCCGACGCCACCCCGGCGGAGGTCGAGTTCGCGCGGAACTGGCGGGACACGCCGAAGGTGGTGTTCTCCTCGACGATCCACGAGGTCGACTGGAACACCCGCCTGGTCACCGGCGACGCGATCGCCGAGATCACCCGGCTCAAGGCCGAGGACGGCGGCCCCATGAACATCGGCGGCGCAACGCTCGCCGGGGCCGCCATGCGCGCCGGGCTGATCGACGAGTACGTGATCGCCACCCATCCGGTCCTGGTGGGCGGCGGCACGCCGTTCTTCACCGCGCTGGACAGCTGGGTGAACCTGAACCTGGTGGAGACGCGGACGTTGCCCGGCGGCGTGGTCCTGACCAGGTACGGGACGAGGCGCTGAGCAACTGCCCGCTGCCCCGGATCCGTGTCGGACATGCCGTCACCGGCCACGGACTCCGAGACCTTGCCTGCCCCTCAGCCCATGTCGCGGGTCATGTCGACGAAGCGCGAGTAGTGGCCCTGGAAGGCGACGGTGATGGTCGCGGTGGGGCCGTTGCGGTGCTTGGCGACGATCAGGTCGGCCTCGCCCGCGCGGGGGGACTCCTTCTCGTAGGCGTCCTCGCGGTGCAACAGGATGACCATGTCGGCGTCCTGCTCGATGGATCCGGACTCTCGCAGGTCCGAGACCATCGGCTTCTTGTCGGTGCGCTGTTCGGGTCCACGGTTCAGCTGGCTGAGCGCGATGACCGGGAGCTCCAGCTCCTTGGCGAGCAGCTTGAGGTTTCGGGACATGTCGGAGACCTCCTGCTGGCGGCTCTCGGCCCGGCGGGAGCCGCCGGACTGCATCAGCTGGAGGTAGTCGATGACGACCAGTCGGAGGTCGTTGCGCTGCTTGAGCCGACGGCACTTGGCCCGGATCTCCATCATCGACAGGTTCGGCGAATCGTCGATGTAGAGCGGCGCGTTGGTGACGTCGGGCATCCGGCGGGCCACCCGCGTCCAGTCGTCGTCCGTCATGTTGCCCGAGCGCATGTGGTGCAGCGCCACCCGCGCCTCGGCGGACAGCAGGCGCATCGCGATCTCGTTGCGCCCCATTTCGAGCGAGAAGATGACGCTGGGCAGGTTGTTGTGGATGGAGGCGGCCCGGGCGAAGTCCAGCGCCAGGGTCGACTTGCCCATCGCGGGACGGGCCGCGATGACGATCATCTGACCCGGGTGCAGTCCGTTGGTCAGCTGGTCGAAGTCGGCGAACCCGGTGGGCACGCCGTTCATCTGGCCGGCCCGCGAGCCGATCGCCTCGATCTCGTCGAGGGCGCCCTCCATGATGTCGGCGAGCGGGGCGTAGTCCTCGTTGGTGCGCTGCTCGGTGACGGCGTAGATCTCGGCCTGCGCGGCGTTGACGATCTCGTCGACGTCGCCCTCCGCCGCGTAGCCCATGCCGGCGATCCTGGTGCCGGCCTCGACCAGGCGTCTGAGGACGGCCCGCTCGTGGACGATCTCCGCGTAGTACTCCGCGTTGGCCGCGGTCGGAACGGAGTTGACCAGGGTGTGCAGGTAGCCGGGGCCGCCCACCCGGGCGAGCTCGCCGCGCTTGGTCAGCTCGCCGGCGACGGTGATCGGGTCGGCGGGCTCGCCGCGGGCGTACAGGTCGAGGATCGCGCCGTGGATGAGCTCGTGGGCGGGCCGGTAGTAGTCGGCCGGCTTGAGCACCTCGACGACGTCGGCGATGGCGTCCTTGGAGAGCAGCATGCCGCCGAGGACGGACTGCTCGGCCGCCAGGTCCTGCGGGGGGACGCGCTCGAAGCCGTCCGCGGCGGGCATCCGCTCCCCGTCGGACCCGCCGTCCCGCCGGCCGCCGTCGCCGCGCCGGAAGCCGTCGCCGCCTCGCTGGAGGGAGCCCCGGCCGCCGCCCTGTCCGCCGCCGTCACGGCTGCGGGAGACCGGCAGGCGGTCGCTCGGCGTGCTGGGGAAGGAACCGGGACCGAAGGCGTCGTCGGACGGCTGCCAGTCGTCCTCCGGGGGCGGGGGAACGTCGTGGTCGTCGTACTGGGGGCCGGTCACGCGTGTTCCCCGATCAGCGAATCGTGCGAGTGGAGCGGGCCTTGCCGATGACGCATCCTCACTTCATACGCCACCCGGCCGACATTTCCGCCACCGGGCCACGGGTGTCGCGCGGGGCGGCCCCGGCCGGGCCCGGAACGGGCACCGGGGCAGGGGGCGGGTCGGCGCCCCACGCTACGGCGCCGGGGGCCGTTCGGCCAAGACGGTTATCCACAGGGGGTGTGGACAGCGGGTCGCCACCTGTGGAGAAGTGCCCGAAACCTGTGCACAACCCTGTGGACAGGTCTGTGGATAACCACACCACCCTCCACCGTCAACGGGTTGACCTGCGACTACTTCCTCGATCGGCTGTGCATGAGAAAAAGTTCACACGGCCGCCCGTTCACCCGACGGGCCGTGGACATCCCGCTCCGAGGTCCCTCGATCAAGATTTCGAGTAAGTGATGCAGATCCTATTCACCACTTACCTGTGGATGAGTAGTCTGGCTCACATGACCTCCCCGACCGCCCGTCGCAGCCACGACCGCGAGATCCTCGCGCTCGCCGTGCCGGCCTTCGGCGCCCTGGTCGCCGAGCCGCTCTTCCTGATGGCCGACTCGGCGATCGTCGGCCACCTCGGCACCGCACAGCTGGCCGGGCTCGGCATCGCCTCCGCCGTGCTCACCACCGTCATCGGCGTCTTCGTCTTCCTCGCCTACGCCACCACCGCCGCGGTCGCCCGCAGGATCGGCGCCGGTGACCGGCGGGCCGCCGTCCAGCAGGGCGTGGACGGCATCTGGCTGGCCCTGCTCCTCTCCGCCGGGCTCGTCCTGCTGGCCGTGGCGCTGGCCCCGCAGGCGGCCGGCCTGCTGGGCGCCTCCCCCACCGCGGCCCCGTACGCCGTCACCTACCTGCGGATCAGCGCCCTCGGCATCCCCGCCATGCTGGTCGTGCTGGCGGCCACCGGCGTGCTGCGCGGCCTGCAGGACACCCGCACCCCGCTGCTGGTCGCGGTGGCCGGCTTCGCGGCGAACGCCGTGCTCAACCTCGGCCTGGTGTACGGGGCCGGCCTCGGCGTGGCCGGCTCCGCCTGGGGCACCGTGCTGGCCCAGAACGCGATGGCCGCCGCCTACCTGGTCGTGGTGGTGCGCGGCGCCCGGCGGGAGGGCGCCGGCCTGCGCCCGGACGCCGCCGGGATCCGGGCCTGCGCCCGGGCCGGCGGGCCGCTGCTGGTCCGTACCCTCAGCCTGCGGGCCGTACTGCTGATCGCCACCGCGGTGGCCGCCACCCTGGGCGACGCCGAGATCGCCGCCCACCAGATCACCATGACCATCTGGTCCTTCGTGGCCTTCGCCCTGGACGCCGTGGCGATCGCCGGGCAGGCGATCGTCGGCCGGTACCTGGGTGCCGGCGACGTGGCGGGCACCCGCGCGGCGACCCGGCGGATGGTCGAGTGGGGCATCGGCGCAGGCCTTCTGCTCGGCCTGCTGATCGCGCTGGCCCGCCCGCTGTACGTGCCGCTGTTCACCGCCGACCCGGCGGTGCGGGCGGAGCTGGGCACCGCGCTGCTGCTGGCCGCGCTCACCCAGCCGGTGGGCGGTGTGGTGTTCGTCCTGGACGGGGTGCTGATGGGCGCCGGCGACGGCGGCTACCTGGCGGCGGCGATGCTGGCGACCCTGGTGGTCTTCGCCCCGGCCGCGCTCGCGGTGCCGGGCCTCGGCGGCGGGCTGGCCGCGCTCTGGTGGGCGATGAACCTCTTCATGCTCACCCGGGCGCTCTTCCTGGTGCTCCGGGTGCGCACCGGGCGCTGGCTGGTGACCGGCGCCGTCCGCGCCTGAGCCGGGCCTGAGCCGCGCCAGTCCCCTCCTGGCGGGCCCGGACGGGACGGCGGGAACGACCGAGGGCCGGCCTCCCCCTGCGGGGAGACCGGCCCTCGAACTGCTACGGGAGCGCTCAGGCGGCCACGACGTTGACGTCGAGGTTGGCCTGCACGTCGGAGTGCAGCTTGACCGAGACCTTGTGGGTGCCCAGGGTCTTGATCGGGGAGGCGATCGCGACGGCGCGCTTGTCCACCGCCGGGCCGTCGGCGGCCTTGATGGCGTCGACGACGTCGGCCTGGGTCACCGAGCCGAACAGGCGGCCGGCGTCGCCCGAGCGGACGGCGAGCTTGACCTGCAGGCCCTCGAGCTTGGCCTTGACCTCGTTGGCCGCCTCGAGGGTCTGGATCTCGTGGATCTTGCGGGCGCGACGGATCGCGTCGACGTCCTTCTGGCCGCCCTTGGTCCAGCGGATGGCGAAGCCGCGCGGGACCAGGAAGTTGCGGGCGTAGCCGTCCTTGACCTCGACGACCTCGCCGGCGCTGCCGAGGCCGGGGACCTCGTGAGTGAGGATGATCTTCATTGTTCGGTCACCCTCTCTTAGCGCGTGGTGGAGGTGTAGGGCAGCAGCGCCATCTCACGGCTGTTCTTCACGGCCGTGGCGACGTCACGCTGGTGCTGGGTGCAGTTGCCGGTGACCCGGCGGGCACGGATCTTGCCGCGATCGGAGATGAACTTCCGCAGCAGGTTCGTGTCCTTGTAGTCAACGTAGTTGACCTTGTCCTTGCAGAAGACGCAAACCTTCTTCTTCGGCTTGCGAGCAGGCGGCTTCGCCATCATGTGCTCCATTGGGGATGGACGGTCCGGACGCGCGAGGCGGCGCGGACCGCACGAAATCTCTCAGCATGCCGGGACCCGGCCCAGGGGCCGCGCCCGGCGTGCACCGCTAGAACGGGGGCTCTTCCGAGTAGCCGCCGCCGGAGTTGCCACCCCAGCCGCCGCCGCCCTGGTTGCCACCGGAGGGCGCGGAGGACGCCCACGGGTCGTCGGACGGGCCGGACTGACCGCCGGAGTTGCCACCCCAGCCGCCGCCGCCACCGCCCTGCTGGCCGCCCCAGCCGCCGCCGGACGGAGCCCCGCCCTGCTGGCCGCCGAAGCCGCCGCCACCGCCGGGGCCGCCGGACCGGTTGGCCCGGGTGACCTTGGCGGTCGCCGACCGCAGGCTCGGGCCGACCTCGTCGACCTCCACCTCGAAGACCGTCCGCTTCTCGCCTTCCTTGGTGTCGTAAGACCGCTGGCGCAGTCGGCCCTGCACGATGACGCGCATGCCCTTCTGCAGCGACTCGGCGACGTTCTCCGCCGGCTGCCGCCAGACGTTGCACGTGAGGAAGAGGCTCTCGCCGTCCTTCCACTCGTTGGTCTGGCGGTCGAAGGTGCGCGGGGTGGACGCGATACGGAACTTCGCGACCGCGGCACCCGACGGGGTGAAGCGCAGCTCGGGGTCGTCGACGAGATTGCCGACGAGGGTGATGACGGTCTCGCCTGCCATGGTGGTGATGACCTCTCGGAAAAAGGAGTTCTGCGGTGCTCGCTCGGTGTTTCACGTGAAACACCGGGCGTGAGTCACCTGACGCCGGAGGCGTCAGAGGTGGCTCAGTGGGTGTCCGGGCGCAGGACCTTGGTCCGCAGAACCGACTCGCTCAGGCTGAGCTGGCGGTCGAGCTCCTTGACGACCTCAGGCGTGGCCTTCAGGTCGATGACCGAGTAGATGCCCTCGGACTGCTTGTTGATCTCGTAGGCCAGACGACGACGGCCCCAGGTGTCGATCTTCTCGACCTTGCCGCCACCGGTGCGGACAACGTTGAGGAAGTTCTCGATCAGGGGGGAGACAGCGCGCTCCTCGACCGACGGGTCGAGGATCACCATCACCTCGTAGTGACGCATGGGTAACCCACCTCCTTTGGACTCAACGGCCACGGTCTCTCCGTGGCAGGAGGGTTGTGCAGCGTCGCACCGGTGCGGTGTCGACTCCGGCCACCGTAGTGGCGGGGTCTGACAACCGGTCCCGGCGAAGGGCACACGGGGGCACACCTACACCAGTGCAGACCGCACAGCCTACCGGGCCGGAGGGTCCGACCCAAAACGCATAGGGGTTGTGATCCTGGGCATACCGGCCGCAATCTGGACGGAACGGCACGCTGTCCGGTCCGTGCCGCCGACGGGCACCGCCCCGTCCCGCCCGTAGTCCACCCGGGAGGTGGGTCCCATGGCTCAGACCGTCCGCCGGTTTCCGGCCCTCACCCTCAACACCGACGGCCACACGCACCCGCGCGAGAACGCGTTCGTCGCGGTGGCCGCCGTCTTCGGCCTGCTGGCCTTCGTGAGCGCGTTCTTCGACAACCTGCACATCATGAGCTCGTGGACCGGCATGGTCGGCATCGTGGCCGGCCTGTGGGGCCAGTTCATCTCGGTGACCACGGCCGAGCGCTTCGCCCTGGTGATCTCCACCGGCCTGGCCGGTGTGGGCCTCTACCTAGGCCTCGCGCACGGCGGCTTCTTCGGGGGCTTGTGGTGACCCGCGCGCGCCGGTCCGCCGCATGACCTCCGGTGCCCTCCTCGCGTACTCGCCCGTGCTCGGGTATCAGGTACGCGGAGAGGGCACCGGCATGTCCGGCCAGCCCCGGCAGAAACGGACCATTCGGGCGATAGGGTCGCCGTGACCTCACCCTGGACCGCCCGACCGAGGAGGAGCATCCCAGCATGAGCCTGCGCCTGAGGACGATCAGCCGCGAGGAACACCTCGCCTTCATCCAGTCCCGTCCCTCCGCCAGTCACATGCAGGTGCCCGCCTGGGCGGACGTGAAGGCGGAGTGGCGCTCGGAGAGCCTCGGCTGGTTCGACGGGTCGGGCGTGCAGGTCGGTGCGGGCCTGGTGCTGTACCGGCAGCTCCCCAAGGTGAAGCGCTACCTGGCCTACCTGCCGGAGGGCCCGGTGATCGACTGGTTCGACCGGGACCTCGACGGCTGGCTGCAGCCGATGCTGGCGCACCTCAAGGACCGGGGCGCGTTCTCGGTGAAGATGGGCCCGCCGGTGGTCGTCCGCCGCTGGGACGCCACCACCCTCAAGGCCGCCATCGCCGGCGGGCAGGCCAAGCGGCTGCGCGACGTCGAGCCGGACTGGTACGAGCCGCGCGCCTTCGAGGTCGCCGACCGGCTCCGCAAGGCCGGCTGGCTGCAGGGCGAGGACGGCGGCGCGGGCTTCGGCGACGTCCAGCCCCGCTACGTCTTCCAGGTGCCGCTCGCCGACCGTTCGCTCGACGACGTCCAGCGCGGCTTCAACCAGCTGTGGCGGCGCAACATCAAGAAGGCCGAGAAGAGCGGCGTCGAGGTCGTCCAGGGCGGCTTCGACGACCTGGAGGTCTTCCACCGCCTCTACCTGGTCACCGCCGCGCGGGACCGCTTCACCCCCCGCCCGCTGGCCTACTTCCAGCGGATGTGGAAGTCGCTCGCCGCCGAGGACCCGAACCGGATCCGGCTCTACATCGCCTACCACGAGGGCGAACCGCTGGCCGCGACCACCATGCTCACCGTCGGCGAGCACGTCTGGTACTCCTACGGCGCCTCCGCCGACCACAAGCGCGAGGTCAAGCCGTCGAACGCGATCCAGTGGCGGATGATGCGCGACGCCTACGCACTGGGCGCCACCCTCTACGACCTGCGCGGGATCAGCGACACCCTCCAGGAGGACGACCACCTCTTCGGGCTGATCCAGTTCAAGCTCGGCACCGGCGGCCAGGCCGCCGAGTACCTCGGCGAGTGGGACTTCCCGCTGAACAAGCTGCTGCACAAGGCGCTCGACCTCTACATGTCGCGCCGCTGAGACGCCCTCACCACATCCTCGGGGAGTGACGATGACCCTGTCGCTGTACGTGGACACCGCCCGCTGGCGGGCGCACCAGCAGGCGGTGCTGGCGGAGTACCCCGGCCTGGTGCCGGTGGCCAAGGGCAACGGCTACGGACTGGGCAACGCCCGGCTCGCCGAGGAGGCGGCGCTGCTCGGCACCGGGATGCTGGCGGTCGGCACCGCCCAGGAGGCCGCCGACGTGTCCTTCCCCGGGGACCTGCTGGTGCTCACCCCGTACCGGCCGGGCGAGGACGCGCCCGCGGTGCCGCCCGGGACGATCCGCACGGTCGCCCACCTCGACGCCCTGCGGGCGCTGCCGGCCGGCGCACGGGTGGTGGTGGAGTGCATGACCAGCATGAGACGCCACGGCATCGCCCGCGCCGACCTGCCCAAGCTGCCCGCCGACGGCCCGGTGGTGGAGGGCTTCGCGCTGCACCTGCCGCTGGACCGCCCCGACGGTTCGGACCCGGTCGGCGAGGTGGCCGACTGGATGGAGGCGATCGCCGCGGCGGGCCCGGCGCCGGGCACGGTCTACCTGAGCCACCTGGCCGCCGCCGACGTGGCGCGCCTGGGCTCCCGGTACCCGGACACCGCCTTCCGCTCCCGGATCGGCACCCGGCTCTGGCTCGGCGACGTCGCCGCGCTGCACGCCGCGGCCACCGTGCTGGACGTGACCGCGGTGGCCAGGGGCGAGCGCTACGGCTACCGCCAGCACAAGGCGCCCTCCGACGGCCACCTGCTGGTGGTCACCGGCGGCACCGCGCACGGCGTCGGCATGGAGGCCCCCAAGTACCTGCACGGCGTGCTGCCCCGCGCCAAGGGTCTGGCCCGGGCCGGGCTGGCCGCCGTCAACCGCACCCTCTCCCCGTACGCCTGGGGCGGCCGCCAGCTGTGGTTCGCCGAACCCCCGCACATGCAGGTGTCGATCCTCTTCCTGCCCGGCGCCACCAAGCCCCCGGTGATCGGCGACGAACTCCCGCTCACCGTCCGCCACACCACCACCCACTTCGACCGGGTGGTCGACCACCGGGAGACCCTGCTGGGCGCGGCCTAGGCGCCGGGCGCGTCCCGGTCGGGGGCCGCGCCGTCGGCGGGTACCGGGGCGGCCTCGTCGGGCGCGCTCCAGGTCCAGTCGTACTGCGGCGCGTACTCCGCGTAGGTCGCCTCCTCGCGCAGCCGGCGGGCGGCGCCGAGCACGAAGACGTCCGGGGCGCCGTCCAGCACACCGCCGGAGGGGTCGTCGCTGCCGTCCCAGCGGACGGGGTCGTGCTCCGGGTGGAGCATGTCGCGGACGACCATCGCGCAGAGGTAGAGCGTGCCGAGCAGGTGCAGGGCGATCGCCAGGTGGTACCAGTCCTGGCCGATGCCGTGCTGCTTGGAGTCACCGGTGTAGGCGAGGTACGACCAGACGCCGAGGAAGTACAGCACCTCGCAGGTCTGCCAGATCAGGAAGTCCCGCCAGCGCGGCCGGGCGAGGGCGGCGAGCGGGATCAGCCACAGCACGTACTGCGGCGAGTAGACCTTGTTGGTGAGCACGAACGCGGCGACCACCAGCAGGGCGAGCTGGGCGAAGCGGGGGCGCCGCGGCGCGGAGAGGGCCAGCCAGCCGACGGCCAGGCAGCACAGCACCAGCAGCACCGAGATCCAGGTGTTGAGGGTGGGCAGCTGCTGGTTGCGGTCCTGCATGAGGATCAGCCAGAACGAGCCGAAGTCCTCCTTGCGGACCTGACTGAAGGTGTAGAAGGTCGCCCAGCCCTTGAAATTGGCGATCATGATGGGCAGGTTGACGACCAGCCAGGCCGCGACCGCGCCGCCGAGCGCCCGGCCGAAGTCGCGCCACTTGCCTGCGCGCCAGCACAGCACCAGCAGCGGCCCGAGCAGCAGCACGGGGTAGAGCTTGGCCGCGGTGGCCAGTCCGATGAGGACACCGGCCGCGACCGGCCGGGAGCCCGCCCAGTACGCCATGGCGACGGCGGCCAGCGCCACCGCGAGCATGTCCCAGTTGATGGTGGAGTCCAGGGCCAGGCAGGGCGCGACGGCGAACAGCAGCGCGTCCCAGGGGCGCCGGCGGTGGGTGCGGGTGAGCGCCACCACGACGACCACCGCGCAGACCATCAGCATGCCCGCGTTGACCATCCAGAACCACTGCTCGCGCCCCTGCAGCTCGCCGCCGGTCGGCGTCAGCCAGGCCGCGACCTGCATGAACAGACCGGTCAGGACGGGGTACTCCAGGTACTGCATGTCCTGGGTCGGGAAGGGCAGCGGGTCCAGGTACGGGTGGCGCCCGCTGTCGAAGCCGCGGCCGGAGAACAGGTGCGGGATGTCGCTGTAGCAGGCGTGGGTGTACTGGGTGGTCGCGCCGTGGAACCAGCCGCCGTCGTAGCACGGCACCTTCTGCACCAGGCCGAGCACGTAGGTGGCGATGACGACCAGGGCGAGGAAGCGGGCCGGGGTCCACCAGGAGACGCCGAGCAGCGCGCGGCGTCCGGGCGGGCCGCCGAACACCTCGCTGCCGGCCGCCGCGACCGGGTCCTCGTCGGCCGGCACGACGACGGTGTTGGGCAGCGGACCGGCCGCCGGTGCGGGCGCGGGCCCGGCGGTCTCGTGGGTGCTGGACGTCATGGCGGACATACTGCCGCACCACCGCCCGCACGACGAGGAGACCCCGGCAAAGACACCGGCGCCGGCCCGCCCCCTGGGGGTGGACCGGCGCCGGTGCTCCGTCACTGTCCTGTCAGCGCGCCTCCGCCGCCTCCGCCGGCACCGCCGCCGCCCTGGGTGGAGGTGTCGGTCGGGCTCGCCGTGGGCTTGCCGGACTTGGTCGGAGGTGTCCTGGTCGGGCAGATGAGGAAGCAGCTCTCCGTCGCGGTCGGCGAGGGGCTGCCGGTCGGCCCGCTGGTCGGGCTCGGCGTGGTCGACGGGCTCCCCGACGGGGAGGCCGAGGCCGAGGCCGAGGCGGAGGCCGAGGGCGACGCGGTCGACGGGGCGCCCGAGGCGTCCACCTTCACACCGGTCTCGCCCGGGTCCGGGAAGTTGCGCGGGTTGCCCGGGCCGATGACCTTCATGTAGCGGGTGAAGACGTCGGTCGGGAAGTCACCGCCGTGGATCTCGGTCTTGCCGGCGGTGCCGTCGAGCGAGAGCAGGCCGGGCTTGCCCGGCTCCTCGCGCCACATGCCGACCGAGGTCACCAGGCTGTTGGTGTAGCCGACCCACCAGGCCGAGGTGCCGGAGTCGGTGGTGCCGGTCTTGCCCGCCACCGGGAAGCCCAGCTCGTTGGTCTTCTTGCCGGTGCCGTTCTTGGCCACGTTCTCCAGCACGTCGGTGATGTTGTCGGCGACGGCCGGGTCGAGCACCTTCTTCGCGGGCGGCTTGGTGAACATCGGAAGGTCGACGCCGTCCTTGGACACCCGCCGCACCGAGTACGGGTCGGTCTGCTGGCCGTGGGCCGCGAACACCGAGTAGGCCGAGGCCATGCGGATCGCGCTCGGCGTCGAGGTGCCCAGCGGGAAGGTGATGGTGCTGGACGGCGCCAGGCTGCCCTGGCGCAGACCCATCTTCAGCACCATGGCCTCGACGTTCTTGCCGCCGACGTCCTGGTTGAGCTGGACGAAGGGCACGTTGTAGGAGTTCTTCATGGCCTCCTTCAGCGTCACGTACCCCGGGGCGGAGGTGCTGTCGTTGCGCTGGCGGTAGGGCTGGCCGTTGTCGCCGATGACGGGGCTGCCGTCCGGCTTGAAGATCTCGGTCAGGTTGTTGGCCATGTACCGGCTGTCGGTGCTGATCCTGGTGGGATGTCCCTCGTCGTCCGTCTTGGTCAGCACGCCGGTCTGCATGGCGGTGGCCAGGACGAAGGGCTTGAAGGTCGAGCCGACCGGGATGCCGGGGGCGTCGGCGTTGTTGGTGTAGTGGCCGTTCTCGATGCCGTCGCCGCCGTAGATGGCGACGATGGCGCCGTCGTTGGGCACCACCGAGGCCGCACCCATCTGCACGAACTTGTCCTTGTCGTGCTTGTCCGGGTGGAGGTTGTCCTTCTGGAAGCCGTCCACGGCGGACTTCAGCGCGTCGACCTTGGCCTTCTCGAAGGTGGTGTAGATCTTGTAGCCGCCGTGCTGGAGGTCGTTGTCCGTGATGGTCGGGTCCTTCGCCATCAGGTACTTGTTGGCCGTCTCCACCAGGTAGCTGATCTCACCCTTCATGTTCGACTGGGCCTTGGGCTTGATCGGCTCCGGGAAGGTCTTCCCGCACTTGTCGACGTCCGCCTGGGTGGCCAGGTTCGCGACGACCATGCGCTTGAGGACGTACTCCCAGCGCTCCTGCATGCGCTTGTGGTTGTCGGGGGTCAGCGACGGGTCGTAGAGGCCGGCGCCCTTGAGCAGGCCGGCCAGCATGGCGCCCTGGCAGATGTCGATCTGCGAGGCGTCCTTGCCGTAGTAGGCCTGGGCCGCGGCCTGGACCCCGATGGAGTTGCGGCCGTACCAGCTGGTGTTGAGGTAGCCCTTGAGGACCTCGTCCTTCTGGTCGGCGATCTTGAGCGTGATGAACAGCTCCTTGACCTTGCGGGTCAGGGTCTGGTCCTTGCTCAGGTAGTAGTTCTTGACGTACTGCTGGGTGATCGTCGAGCCGCCCTGGGTCTCGCCGCCGGAGGCCATCTTGTAGACGGCGCGGGCGATGCCCTTGGGGTCGATGCCGCTGTCGGTGCGGAAGGTCTCGTTCTCGGCCGCGATCGTGGTGTCCTGCGCCGCCCGGCTGATGTCGGCCAGCGGGACGACCTGGCGGCTGGTGGTGCCGCCCGTGCGGGTCATCTCACTGCCGTCGGCCCAGAAGTAGATGTTGTTCTGCTCGTCGAACTCCTTGTTCGCGTCCGGGACGGGGGTCAGCGCGAAGGCGACGCCCACGGCCGCGACGGTGCCGCCGAAGAAGACGAGGAAGAGCGTGAGGATCTGCTTCCACGAGGGGATCCAGCGGCGGAAGCCGCTCCTGCCCCAGCGCGGGTAGTCGACGAAGCGCTTCTTGGGCGGCCCGCCGGCCGGCGGGCCTCCGCGCCGGCCGCCGCCGGCCGTGCCGGCGGCCGCGCCGCCGCCCTTCTGGGCCTGGCGGCGCATCTCGGCACGGGTGAGCCGGGGCTGCTGCGCGGTCTCCCGGGCGGTCGCGCGCGCACGGCGGAGCCCGTCGGCGCGGAGCTCGTCCTGCCCGGGCCGACCGCGGGAGGGCGCACCCTGCGGGGGGTTGCCCGGCGGATACGGGCGACGACCGTCGCCGTGGCCGCCCGGAGGCTGGCCTCCGCCGTTGGGCGACCTTCGCCGGTGTTCGCTCATCTCTCAGCAACTCCTCGGTCGGGCTGTCCGGGCCCGAAGGCAGGGTTCACGTCCGATGCCCGCAACCGCCTGAATCCCCGGAGGTGGTCCTCGTGCACACGCGACAGCGTACGCATCCTTCAATCGCCAACATTCAGACATCAAAGGGCAAATGCCGCATATGTTCGGCAGATCATTACAGTGCCGTTGCCTAGCGGGCCGCGTCGGCCCTTGACGCGGGGCCCTGCGCACCCCATCGACACGCGCCCCCGCCGCCTTGTGATCACGTTCACGCGTGCCCCCCTTGCTCGCATCGTGACCCCGGTTTACTGTTCTCGATATATCGAGCCGATACATCGGAGCGGCATAGCCGCGCCGTGCACCGGACCGGACGGCCACGGGGAGAGGAGGCGGCAGGGGATGAGCAGGCGTTCCGGAGTGCTGGAGTTCGCCGTTCTCGGCCTGTTGCACGACGCCCCCATGCACGGCTACGAGCTGCGCAAGCGGCTCAACGTCCTGCTCGGCTCGTTCCGCGCCTTCTCGTACGGCACGCTGTACCCCTGCCTGAAGAACCTGGTGGCCCAGGGTTTCCTGGTCGAGGACAACCCGGACGTCGAGTACGTCCCGGCCACCGCGCTCAACGGCAAGCGGTCGAAGATCGTCTACCGGCTCTCCCCCGAGGGCAAGCAGCGCTTCGAGGAGCTGCTCGCCGACTCGGGCCCGGACGCCTGGGAGGACGAGCACTTCGGCGTCCACTTCGCGTTCTTCGCGCGGACCGACAAGGCCGTGCGGATGCGCGTCCTGGAGGGCCGCCGCAGCCGGCTGGAGGAGCGGCTGGAGCGGATGCGCAGCTCGATCGCCCGCACCCGCGAGCGGTTCGACGACTACACGCTCGAACTCCAGCGGCACGGCCTCGAATCGGTCGAGCGCGAGGTCCGCTGGCTCAACGAGCTCATCGAGACCGAGCGGGCCAACCGCACCGGGCGCAACGGCGCGCCGAACGGTGCCACACGGACTTCGGACGGCCGTGGCCAGGAGGCCGGGTCCTCGGACCCGCCGGGGCCACCGCACGACCGCCCGGGGCGCTCCGCACAGGAGCGCTGAGACCCGCGGCCCGGCGCCCTCGCAGCGCCGGATCCACGGGAGGAGTGGGCGCCGCGCGCCCGTCAGACAGTCATACCAGTAGGGACGAGAACCGCCTTCCCGGCGGGCCTCATGAGAACACAGGGAGCAACCGGAATGGGTTCGGTTCGCGTAGCCATCGTGGGCGTGGGCAACTGCGCCGCGTCGCTGGTGCAGGGTGTCGAGTACTACAAGGACGCCGACCCGGCCGGCAAGGTCCCCGGGCTGATGCACGTGCAGTTCGGCGACTACCACGTCCGTGACGTGGAGTTCGTCGCCGCGTTCGACGTCGACGCCAAGAAGGTCGGCTTCGACCTGGCCGACGCCATCGGCAACAGCGAGAACAACACCATCAAGATCTGCGACGTGCCGCCGACCGGCGTCACCGTGCAGCGCGGCCACACCCTGGACGGCCTGGGCAAGTACTACCTCGAGACCATCGAGGAGTCGGACGAGGCCCCGGTCGACGTCGTCCAGGTCCTCAAGGACAAGCAGGTCGACGTCCTGGTCTGCTACCTGCCCGTCGGTTCCGAGGCGGCCGCCAAGTTCTACGCCCAGTGCGCCATCGACGCCAAGGTCGCCTTCGTGAACGCCCTCCCGGTGTTCATCGCCGGCACCAAGGAGTGGGCGGACAAGTTCACCGAGGCCGGCGTGCCGATCGTCGGTGACGACATCAAGTCCCAGGTCGGCGCCACCATCACGCACCGCGTGATGGCGAAGCTCTTCGAGGACCGCGGTGTCATCCTCGAGCGCACCATGCAGCTGAACGTCGGCGGCAACATGGACTTCAAGAACATGCTCGAGCGCGAGCGCCTGGAGTCCAAGAAGATCTCCAAGACCCAGGCCGTCACCTCGCAGATCCGCGACCGCGAGCTGGGTGCGAAGAACGTCCACATCGGCCCGTCCGACTACGTCGCGTGGCTCGACGACCGCAAGTGGGCGTACGTCCGCCTCGAGGGCCGCGCCTTCGGCGACGTCCCGCTGAACCTGGAGTACAAGCTCGAGGTCTGGGACTCCCCGAACTCGGCCGGTGTCATCATCGACGCCGTGCGCGCCGCGAAGATCGCCAAGGACCGCGGCATCGGCGGCCCGATCCTCTCCGCGTCCTCCTACTTCATGAAGTCCCCGCCGGTTCAGTACTTCGACGACGAGGCCAAGGAGAACGTCGAGAAGTTCATCCGCGGCGAGGTCGAGCGCTGAACGGACGGCTCCGCACCCGGCGACGGGCGCTGATCCGCTGAGCACGCCTCCCCGAGGGGCCCCGGTCCACGACCGGGGCCCCTCGGCGTTCCCGGGTCGAGGGATGTTTCACGTGAAACCGTGCCGCCCGGCATGGCAACCTGTCCGAGTGGCGATCATCCAGAACGACGGCAGGCAGGCACCCCACCGCGCCACCCTCCGCGGGCTGCTGCGAGGGCGCGACTTCCGCCGGCTGCTGGTGGTCCGGATGCTCAGCCAGCTCTCCGACGGCACCTTCCAGGTCGCCCTCGCCGCGTACGTGATCTTCTCTCCCGAGCGGCAGTCCTCGCCCGCCGACATCGCCGCGGTGCTCGCCGTCATGCTGCTGCCCTTCTCGGTGGTCGGGCCGTTCGCCGGTGTGCTGCTCGACCGCTGGCGCCGCCGGCAGGTCCTCCACTACGGCAACCTCGCCCGGTTCGGGCTGGGCCTGGTCACCGCGGCCCTGCTGCTCGGCCGCGCCCCGGAGTGGCTGTTCTTCGCCTCCGCGCTGCTGGTCACCGCCCTCAACCGGTTCATCCTCGCCGGCCTGTCCGCCGCCCTGCCCCGGGTCGTCGGCCCGGGCCAACTCGTCACCGCGAACGCCGTCTCCCCCACCCTCGGCACGGTCGCCGCCACCCTGGGCGGCGGACTCGGCTTCCTCGTCCACCAGGTGCTCCCGCCCAGCCCGCGGGCGGACGCCGCCCTGGTCGGCATCGCCGCACTGCTGTACCTCTCCGCCGCCCTGGCCGCCCTGCTGATCGACCGCGACCTGCTCGGCCCCGAGCACCACCCCGGCCGGCCACCGCTGAGCCGGGCGCTCACCACCGCCGCCCGCGACCTCGGCACGGCGCTGCGGCACCTGGTCCGCGACTGCCGCCCGGCCACCCACGCGCTGGCCGCGGTCACCCTGGCCCGGTTCTGCTACGGCGTGCTGATCGTCGTGGTGCTGATGCTCTCCCGCTACACCTTCAACTCCCCCGACGACGCCGCCGGCGGCCTGACCAGCCTGGGCCGCGCGGTCGGCTTCTCCGCGGTCGGCTTCTTCCTGGCCGCGCTGATCAGCCCGTGGTGCACGCGCCGGCTCGGGCTCACCGGCTGGATGGTCACCTGCCTCGCCGCCGCGGCGGTCTTCGTCCCCGCCCTCGGCCTGTTCTTCCGCGAGTGGCCGAGCCTGGCCGCCGCCCTGCTGCTCGGCGTGGTCACCCAGGGCACCAAGATCTGTGCCGACACGCTCGTCCAGGAGTCGGTCGAGGACGACTTCCGCGGCCGGGTGTTCGCCGTCTACGACGTGCTGTTCAACGTCTCCTTCGTCGCCGCCGCCGGCGTCACCGCGGTGGTCCTGCCGCTCGACGGGCGGTCCGTCGCGGTGGTCTGCGGAGTCGCCCTGACCTACGCGCTGGGCGCCCTGTACTACGCCCGGGCGGCCCGTTCCGACCGCCGCGGGCCGGGACTGACGTCCCGTCGGCCCGCCGGGAGTCGCTAAGGTACGTCCGCGTACCGGCGCGATCTCAGAGCCCACGGGGGGACCGATGAGCACACCGCAGAATCCGTACGGCCAGCCGCAGTACGGCGCAGCACCCCAGGGGCAGCCGCCCTACGGCGCACCGCCGCCGCCTCCGGCGTACGGCCAGCCGCCCGCCTACGGGCAGCAGCAGTCCTACGGCCAGCCTCCGGCCTACGGAGCGCCGCCCGCGTACGGACAGCAACCGCCGGCGTACGGCTACCCCGGTCCGGGGCAGCCGCCGCCCGCACCGCCCGGCGGGCCGCAGCCCCCGTACGGCGGCGGCCCCGGCCACCAGGCGCCCGCGTACCCGCCGCCGCCCGGCCCCGCCGCGATGCCCGCACCGCCGAAGCCGAAGCGCCCGCTGAAGTCCTGGCTGCGCGGCGCCGTGGCGGCGGCCGGCCTGGTCGTGATCGTCATCGGGTTCTTCGTCGCCGACTCCTCGCCGTCGGCGGCCAAGGCGGGCGACTGCGTGGAGAAGACCGGCTACAAGAGCGTCTCCAAGGTGTCCTGCACCGACCCGAAGGCCACCTACAAGGTGCTGAACAACATCAGCGGCGGCAGCACGGCCGCCTGCGACGGCACCCCCGGGACGACGGCCACCTTCAGCGGCAGCACCGGCCGCCGCTGGCGGAAGAAGCACTACGTCCTCTGCCTGGGCCCGCTGACCTCCGGTTCGGTGAAGACCCCAGGCTCGGCCGCCTCGCCGAAGAAGTTCTGACCCTCGGCACCCCACGGGGCCCGGGGCGGGTGTTCCCGCCCCGGGCCCCGCGCCGTCAGCTCAGCAGGGCGGCCAGCTCGTCACCGTCCGCACCCTCGTCGACCGCCTGCAGCAGCAGGCGGCGGCGCCGGGCGACGGTGCGCTCGCCGTCGTCGAGGACGATCCGCTCCAGCCGGTCGACCCGGTCGGCCATCGCGTCGATCTTCCTGCTGTTCCGGCCGACCTCGACCGCCAGTGCGTTGAGCAGCGGCACCACCGCCGTGCCGACCACGTCCCGGACCACCTGCTCGGCCACCCCGGCGACCGCCGCCTGCAGCGAGCCCTCGGGCCACCGCGGAGCGTTGTCCACAGGCGGTGCGTTGTCCACAGGTGGTGCGGCGCCGTCCACAGCCGCCGGGCGGGCCGCCCGCTCGGCGTCCAGCAGGTGGCAGCGCACCTGCCGGGCGGTCTCGCTGTCCCGCAGCAGCATGGCGACGTTGAGGACGGCGCGCCTGGTGAACAGGGCGAGCGAGCGCGCGCGACTGAATCCCACTGACTTCCTTGAAGGAAGTCAGTCGCGCACCGGCCACCACGACGTACCCGTTGGAGGCGAGTTCGGAGCGGTGGTCGGCCACCAGGGAGTAGATCGCGTTGATTCCCACCCCGAAGTAGGCCACCCCCTCGGTGGTGACGTGCACACCGTCCGGCAGCAGTTCCAGGGCCCGCACCCGGTCGAGCGCCTCGACCCGGCCCGCGACGGTCGCCCGCATGGTCGGCGACTCCAGGAGGACCGCATCCACAGCCATGGCCGTGTCCTTCCGTCCGGGGAGGGGCGGATCCCCTCCCTCGGACGGAGCAACGCTCCGCCGAGCGGGTGGTTACGCTCGGCGATGCTCGGATGCGGGATTCCCGGCCGGGGCCGGGCGGCTCACTGCTGGCCCGCCCACCACTCCCGCAGCGCGGCGACGGCCTCCTCGTACTCCATCGGGCCGTGCTCCAGGCGGAGTTCCATCAGGAACTTGTACGCCTTGCCGACCTGCGGGCCGGGCTTGAGGCCGAGCAGCTCCATGATCTGGTTGCCGTCCAGCGCCGGCCGGATCGCGTCGAGTTCCTCCTGCTCCTTGAGCAGGGTGATCCGCTCCTCCAGCGAGTCGTAGGTGCGGGCGAGCGCGGCGGCCTTCTTGCGGTTGCGGGTGGTGCAGTCGGAGCGGGTGAGCTTGTGCAGGCGCTCCAGCAGCGGGCCGGCGTCGGTGACGTAGCGGCGCACCGCGGAGTCCGTCCACTCGCCGCCGCCGTAGCCGTGGAAGCGCAGGTGGAGCTCGACCAGCCGGGAGACCTCGTCCACCAGCTCGTTGGAGTACTTGAGGGCGCGCATCCGCTTGCGGGTCATCTTGGCACCGACCACCTCGTGGTGGTGGAAGGAGACCCGGCCGTCGGACTCGAAGCGGCGGGTGCGCGGCTTGCCGATGTCGTGCAGCAGCGCGGCGAGCCGCAGGGTGAGGTCCGGGCCGTCCTGCTCCAGCGCGATCGCCTGCTCCAGGACGGTGAGCGAGTGCTCGTAGACGTCCTTGTGGCGGTGGTGCTCGTCGCTCTCCAGCCGCAGCGCCGGAAGCTCCGGCAGCACGTGCTCGGCCAGGCCGGTGTCGACCAGCAGCCGCAGGCCCTTCACCGGGTGGGCGGCGAGCAGCAGCTTGTTGAGCTCGGCCTGGACGCGTTCGGCGGAGACGATGGTGATCCGCTCGGCCATGGCGGTCATCGCGGTGACGACCTCGGGCGCGGGCGTGAAGTCCAGCTGCGCCGCGAAGCGGGCCGCGCGCATCATCCGCAGCGGGTCGTCGGAGAAGGACTCCTCGGGGGTCGCCGGGGTGCGCAGCACCCGGGCCTCCAGGTCCTCCAGGCCGCGGTGCGGGTCGACGAAGCCGCGGCCGGGCAGGTCGACGGCCATCGCGTTGACGGTGAAGTCCCGGCGGACGAGGTCCTGCTCGATGGTGTCGCCGTAGGTGACCTCGGGCTTGCGCGAGGTGCGGTCGTACGCCTCGGAGCGGTAGGTGGTGATCTCGATCAGGAAGGAGCCGTCGGCGGTGTCCTTGCGGGCGCCGACCGTGCCGAAGGCGATGCCGACGTCCCAGACCGCGTCGGCCCAGCCCTTGACCAGCTTGAGCACCTGGTGCGGGCGTGCGTCGGTGGTGAAGTCGAGGTCGTTGCCCAGCCGACCGAGCAGCGCGTCCCGGACGGAGCCGCCGACCAGCGCCAACCGGAAGCCGGCCGCCTGGAAGCGGCGGGCGATCTCGTCGGCGACCGGCGAGACCCGGAGCAGTTCCTGCAGACCGAGGGTCTGCGCCTCGCTCAGCCCGGGAAGGGCGGTCGGCGCGGTGGAACTGGAATGATGGACGCTGGAGTCATTGGCAGTGGACACGGCTCCCTAGGGTACGTGCCCGGCAGGCCGCGCCGCCCGTCCGTTTCCGCCGTGTGCGGCGCTCGGCGCCGGGGCGCGCCGGCTTGCTCCTCCGGGCAGTCGGCGGCCCGCACCACCGGTCGCTCGGACACGTCGTTACCATGCCGGGGAGAGCCCGGTGCGGGCGGCGCCCGCGGGTGCTCCGGTCGGTCGGGGCTGCCCGGCGCCGGCGAGGCCTCCGGCCGGGTCCGCGATGGTCATGGCTATCCACTCATTCGATCGAGAAACGGCGAGGGCACAGCACGTGGGCGAGGCGCGGCACGGCCTGACAGCGTACGGACGCGTGGGACGGGCGGCGCGCCGCCTGGCCGCGGTGCTGGCCGGCGGCACCGTCCTGCTGTCCGCGGCGCCGTACGCCACCGCCGCGGCCCCGGCCCGGACGGGCTTCCCGGCCGCCTCCCCGGACTACCCGGCGACCGTGCAGATCGACTCGCTCTCCGCGCCGGTGGCGGGCGACAACGCCACGGTGACGGTCACCGGCCGGGTCACCAACGCCGGCTCGTCCACGGTGAAGGCCGCGCACGTGGTGCTGCGCTCCCCCAAGGAGGAGCTGGACACCCGCAGCGCGATCAACCTGGTCGCCGGGCGCACCGGGCCGACCGGCAAGGACGGCACCGTCCTGGCCGGCCACAAGGCCGACCTCGGCGACCTCGCGCCCGGCCAGTCCCGGGCGTACACCCTGCAGGTGTCGACCGCCGACCTCGGGCTCAGGACGGCCGGCGTGTACGAGCTGGCGGTGGACGTCCGTGACGCGGACGAGGACCACCCGCTCGGCATCGCCCGCACCTTCCTGCCGTTCAACACGGCGCCGAGCGGCAAGCAGACCCGGATCGCCACGCTGTGGCCGATCACCCACGCCCCCGAGCTGGTCGCCCAGACCATGCCGGACAACGACCAGATGCCGGTGCTGCGGGACGACAGCCTGGCGACCGAGCTCGCGCCGGACGGCCGGCTCGGCAAGCTGGTGAGCATCGGCCAGACCCTGCCCAACCTGACCTGGGTGGTCGACCCGGACCTGCTGGACACGGTGTACGCGATGACCAAGCCGTACCGGGTGCAGAAGCCCGGCACGGCGGGCGAGTCCGCCAAGGACGAGAACACCGTCGCCGGCACCGGCCAGAACGTCGCCGCCGCCTGGCTGGCGCAGCTGCGCACCGCGGTGGCCGCCAACGGCTCACAGGTCGTGGCGCTGCCGTACGCCGACCCGGACCTCGCCTCGATCGCGCACAACGGCAACGGGCTGGCGGGCATGGACACCGCGCTGCGCAAGGCCTCCACCGCGGGCAAGGTGACCGCCGAGGGCCGGCTGTCGGTGGACGTGAGCGGCAACGTCGCCTGGCCGTTCCTGGGACGGCTGGACCAGGCGACCGCCGGTGTCGCCCGGACGGCCGGCGAGGACCTGCTGCTGGTGAACGGGTCGAGCATGCCGGAGTCCCGTTCGCTCTCCTACACGCCGAACGCGGTGCGCCCGATCGGCAACGGCCAGACCGCGGTGGTCGCCGACCCGGTGCTCTCCTCGCTGTTCTCCGGCGACCTCGACTCCGACCAGGCTCAGAGCCTCGCGCAGCAGCGCTTCCTGGCCGAGACGATGACGATCACCCAGCAGCGCCCGGACGACCAGCGCAGCCTGCTGGTGATGCCCTCCCGGACGCTGACGGTGGGCACCGCGGAGGCGCTCGCCGACGCCCTGCACGCGGCGGCGCAGCCGAACGGCTGGGTGGCGCCCACCCGCCTCGACGCGGTGGCCACGGCCGCCGCCGACCCGGAGGCCAACGGTTCGGTGCCGGGCGACTACCCGGGCGAGCTGCGGGGCTCCGAGCTCTCCTCGGCCGCACTGGGCTCGGTGATGGGCGTGCAGACCGGGCTGGACCAGCTGCTGCAGATCCTGACCCAGCCGCAGCGGGTGCGCGGCCCGTTCAACGCCGCCATGGTCCGCTCGATGTCCACCCAGTGGCGCGACCACGCCGAGGCGTCCGCCGCCTACCGGAACGGCGTGCGGAGCTACCTGGACAACCTCACCACGGCGGTGAAGGTGCCCGCCAAGAGCTCGATCACGCTGCCGGGCGACAACGCCATCCTGCTCGTGAGCGTCAAGAACGACCTCAACCAGGCGGTCGGCAACCTCGAACTGCGGGTCACCTCAGCGCAGGTGAACCGGCTCAACGTGGGCCAGCCGGCGACCGTGGTGCTGGACGGCACCACCAGCCGCACCTTCCGCTTCCCGGCCGAGGCGCAGGTCAACGGACCGGTGCAGATGACCGCCCAGCTGTGGACGACCGGGCCGAACGCGCAGCCGTACGGCCAGGCGGTGTCCTTCACCGTCGAGGTGACCTCGGTGGCGAGCGGTGTCATGTACGTCATCGGCGGCGGTGTGGTGCTGATGGCGCTGGCCGGCGTCCGGTTCTCGCTGCAACGCAAGAAGCGCTCCGCGGCCGGCGAGGTCGACCTCGACCCGGAGCGGCTGCTGGAGCCCGAGGACACCGAGGCCGGGGCCGACGACTCGGCGCCCGCGGACGGCACCGCGGAGACCGCCCCGGGGAGCGCCGCGGGAGCGGTCGGCGCGGCCGGCCCGGAGGGTGCCGGGGAGCCGTCCGACTCCACGCCGGAGAGCGCCTCAGATGCCCGGGATCGGGCCACCGGTGATGAGAAGGTTGGTCACTGAGGGAACCCCGTCCGGGCTCCACCGACCAGCGAAGAGGTGGCATGAGCAGCGGTCCGCGCGAGGAGCGAGCACAGGGCCGGGGCGGCCCCGGCAGCACGGGCGGGCCGAAGGCCGCCGAACCCGCCACCGACTGGTACGTGGACGACACCTACGCCCGTGATCCGCACGCGGGCGACGCCTTCGGCAGCGCGGCGGAGCACGATCCGTACGGGCTGGCCGCCGCCGAGGCCGCGGCCCTGCCGCCGCAGCCCGGCCCCCAGCCCGCCGAGGCGCAGCCGGCGGTCCTCGGCGCCCCCGTCCCGCACTGGGCGGGGACCCCGGTGCCGACCGCGGCGGAGCCGCCCGCCCGGAACGGCGGGAGCCACGAGGGGAACGACGGCGGCGGGGACGACGGCGGCACGGCCGACGAGGACCCCGACGCGGACCCCGACGCGGACGGGGCCGGCGAGACCGGGGCCGATGCCGAAGCCCGGGCGGAGGCCGAGGCGGAGGCCGAGGCCGCCGACTACCTGGGCGTCGACGCGCTGCTGAGCGGCGACCGCAGCGCCCCCGAGCCGCTGCCCTTCGTCCCGGCGATCGAGTTCGACCCGCCGCTCACCGCGGAGGAGGCGAGCCTGCACGAGGCGCTCGCCGAGGGCGGCCCCCAGGACACCTCCGCCGCCCCACCGCCCGCCGCTCCACCGCCCGCGGCCCCGCCGCCCGCGGCCCCGCCGGCCGCTCCCCCGCCCACGACCGTGCCCGCCCCGGCGGCGGGCAGGGTCACCGGCCTGGTCAACTCCAGTGCGCTGATGGCCGCCGGCACGCTCGTCTCCCGCGGCACCGGCTTCCTGCGCACGATGGTGATCGCCGCCGCGATCGGCGTCGGCACCATGGGCGACTCGTACAACGCCGCCAACACCCTGCCGACCCTGCTCTACATCCTGATCGGCGGCGGCGCGCTCAACGCCGTCTTCGTGCCGCAGCTCGTCCGCAGCATGAAGAACGACGAGGACGGCGGCACCGCCTACGCCAACCGGCTGCTCACCCTGGTCGTCTGCGGGCTGGCGGGCGTGGCGGCGGTGGCCGTGATCGCCGCGCCGCTGCTCGTGCAGCTGATCTCGCACTCGCTGATGCGCGACCCCGCCAGTGCGGAGACCACCGTCGCCCTGGCCCGGTACTGCCTGCCGACCATGTTCTTCATGGGCGTGCACGTGGTGATGGGCCAGATCCTCAACGCCCGCGGCCGGTTCGGGGCGATGATGTGGACGCCGGTGCTCAACAACCTGGTGGTGATCTCCACCTTCGGCGCCTACATCTGGGTCTACGGCACCTTCCAGCACAGCCAGGTGACGCCGCAGACGATCGCCCCCGAAGGCGTCCGGCTGCTCGGCGTCGGCACCCTGCTGGGCCTGGCCGTCCAGGCGCTGTCGATGATCCCCTACCTGCGGGCCGCCGGGTTCTCGTTCAGGCCCCGCTTCGACTGGCGCGGCCACGGCCTGGGCAAGGCCGCCCGGCTGGCCAAGTGGACCTTCCTGTTCGTGCTGGCCAACCAGGCGGGCTTCCTGGTCGTCACCCAGCTCGCCACCGCCGCCGGCGCCGCGGCCGAGGAGGACGGCCACCTGGGCGTCGGCCTCGCGGCGTACTCCAACGCGCTGCTGATCTGGCAGCTGCCGATGGCCGTGGTGACGGTCTCGGTGATGAGCGCGGTGCTGCCCCGGCTCTCCCGGGCGGCCGCCGACCACGACGGCGGCGCCGTCCGCGACGACCTGTCGTACGGACTGCGCACCTCCGCGGTGGCGATCGTCCCGGCCGCCTTCCTCTTCCTCTCGCTCGGCCCGGTGATCGGCTACGCCGTCTACGGTCTCGGCAACGGCGGCTCGTCCGCCCACGGTGCCCTGTCGATCGGCTACATGCTGTCGGCGTTCGCGCTCGGCCTGATCCCCTACTCCGTGCAGTACGTGCTGCTGCGCGGCTTCTACGCCTACGAGGACACCCGGACCCCGTTCTCCAACACCGTCTGGGTGGCCGCCTGCCAGGCCGCGACCGCGGTGCTCTGCTGGCTGGTGCTGCCCGCCCAGTGGGCGGTCACCGGCATGGCGCTCTGCTACGGCGCCTCGTACGCGGTCGGCGTCGCCGTCGCGGTGCCCCGGCTGAAGGCCCGGATCGGCGGCCTGGACACCGGCCGGATCGGCCGCACCTACGTCCGTCTGGCGATCGCCTCGCTGCCGGCCGCAGCCTTCGGGCTCGCCGTCGAGCTGGTGATGCTCGACCTGCTGGACGGCTGGCCGGCCGGGGTGCTGACCCTGGTGCTCGCCGCTTCGGTGCAGACCGGTACCTTCCTGCTGGTCGCCCGGCGGATGCGCATCGAGGAGCTGAACGCGATGCTCGGCATGGTGCGCAGCCGGCTCGGCCGCTGAGCATGACATGACGTCAACCCGGCGCGGCCCGAGCGGCTGCGCCGAGGGGGACCCCGATGACGGGCCGTCCACCGGATCGCGGATGATTGCGCAACCGGTCGGGCGGCCCAGCGGTCGTACCAGGGGAGGATCAGTGGGCACAATTGTCCTGGCGGACCCGGCGGCCGGGCGGACGGGCAGACCGGATTCCCAGGACCGGGCCGGAACTAAGGGGAGGCAGGACCACGGTGGCTGATGGCACCAAGGCGGTCGTCGACACGTCCGTCGCGGACGGGGCGGCGCTGGCCATGGCAATCGAGGACGTCGAGCCCGAGGACGGCACCGCGGCCGACGGGCACGGCTCCACGGACGGGACCCCTGACGCCGCCTCGGACGCCTCTGACGCCGTCTCCGCCCCCGCCGCAGCCACCACCCGCGGCAAGGGCCCCGAGAGCCCCTCCGAGGCCGCTCAGCAGCCCTCCGGGGCCGCTGACGACGCCGACGGCACGGAGGTCGGCAAGGCCGCCTCCGAGGCCGTCGAGGCGGCCGTGACGGCCCGTGAGCCCGCCTCCGGGTCCTCCGGTGCCGACCATGCCACCGGTGCCCCCGCGACCGCCTCGGACACGGCGGACGCGGCGGACGCGGACGACGCCGGGGAGTCCACCGCCCAGCTCTCCGCCGCCGAGCTCGCCGCCGAACTCACCGCCCGGGGAGCCGCCGCCCCGGCCCGCCGCCCCTCCCGCTCCGGCCGCCCCGCCCCGCAGGCCCCGGCCCGCGAGGACCGACCCGTCGTCAGCACCGAGACCCTGGACGCCGACACCGGCACCCTCCCGGCCGCCAAGCCGGCCCCCCTGCGGCACAGCGGCGACAAGATCGGCGGCCGCTACCGGCTGGAGGAGTGCATCACCCAGTCGGAGACCTTCAGCAGCTGGCGCGCGGTCGACGAGAAGCTCCGCCGCGCGGTCGGCGTGCACCTGATGGCGGCCGGCCACCGGCGTGCCAAGGCGGTGCTGACCGCCGCCCGTGCCGCCGCCCTGCTGAACGACCCGCGCTTCGTCCAGGTCCTCGACGCCGTCCAGGAGGGCGACCTGGTCTACGTCGTCCGCGAGTGGCTGCCGGACGCCTCCGACCTGGCCCACCTGCTGGCCGACGGCCCGATGGAGCCCTACGACGCGTACCAGATGGTCCGTCAGGTCACCGACGCGGTCGCCGCCGCCCACCGCCGCGGCCAGGCCCACCTGCGGCTCACCCCGCGCTGCGTGCTGCGCACCGACACCGGCCAGTACCGGATCAACGGCATCGCGGTGGACGCCGCCCTGCGCGGTCTGCCCACCGAGGAGGCCGAGCGCACCGACACCCGCGCGATCGGCGCCCTGCTGTTCGCGGCGCTCACCCACCGCTGGCCGTACCCCGAGGACCGCTACGACCTGCGGGGCATGCCCAAGAGCCTCGGCTGCGTGCCGCCGGACCAGGTCCGGGCCGGCGTCCACAAGGGCCTGTCCGAGCTGGCCGCCCGGGCCCTGTGCGAGCACCCCCCGCACCACCAGGACCCGATCACCACCCCCGAGCAGTTCGCCAAGGCGATCGCGCTCATGCCCAAGGTCCGACAGCCCGAGCAGCCGGCCCCGGCGTTCACCGCCAAGCCGAAGCCCCAGCCGCAGCCGGCCCAGCACGGCGCGGCCGCGCACACCGCCGTGCTCCAGCCCCCGCACTCCCGACCGCCGCACACCGCCCACCCGGACCCCGTGCCGGCCCCACGACCCCGGCGCCGCCGTCGGCTGGTGCGCACCGTCCTGCGGGCCACCGCCTCGCTGGTGGCACTGGCCGCGATCGTGGTCGGCTCCTGGCAGGGCGTCGAGTACCTGAACAAGTCGAAGAACGGGCAGGCCGACGCCCCGCCGGCCCAGCAGTCCAGCGCTCCGCCGGCCCAGCAGCAGTCCGGTGCGCCGCTCTCGGGCGTCACCCTCGACTACACCCCGACCTCGTTCAACGCCTTCGGCGACCGCAAGGACGAGCACGCCTCGGCGCTGCCGCTCCTCAAGGACGGCAAGGCCGACACCGCCTGGACGACCCAGAGCTACAACGACCCGTTCGGCGGCGGCTACCGGCCCGGCACGGGTCTGCTGCTCGACCTCGGCTCGGCCCGCCCCGTCGGCTCGGTCGTCGTCAAGCTCGCCGGCGGCGCCCACACCGTCGAGCTGAAGGCGCTGCCCGGCGCCACCTCGGCCCCGCAGACCAGCAAGGCCGGCTTCGAGAGCTTCGGCGACGCGATCGCCTCCGGCACCAGCAGCAACGAGCTCCAGCTGAAGCCCAAGAAGCCGGTCACCACCCGCTTCCTCTTGATCTGGCTGACCGCCATCCCCAACGATGGGAGCGACTACAAGGGCCAGGTGGCCGAGATCACGGTCAACGGCTGAGCGAGGACGGACAGGGGGTGGCGGACATGGCGGAGGAGCCGTCCGACGCCGATCTCCTGGCCCGGCACGCGGCCGGGGACCCGGACGCCTTCGGCCTCCTCTTCCGGCGCCACCGGGACCGCCTGTGGGCGGTCGCCCTGCGCACCCTCGGCGACCGCGAGGAGGCCGCCGACGCCCTCCAGGACGCCCTGGTCTCCGCGCTCCGCGCCGCCCACACCTTCCAGGGGCGCTCCCAGGTCACCACCTGGCTGCACCGGATCGTGGTCAACGCCTGCCTCGACCGGGCCCGCCGGGCCGCCTCCCGCCGCGCCGGCTCGCTGGACGAGGACCCGCAGCGCCTCGACGCCGCCCTCGGCAGCGCCGAGGCCACCGACAGCGTGGTGGTCCGCGCCGAACTGCGCCGCGAGGTCGCCGAGGCACTGACCGCCCTGCCGGCCGAGCAACGGGCCGCCCTCGTCCTGGTCGACATGCAGGGGTACCCGGTCGCCGAGGCGGCCGAGGTGCTGGGCGTACCGGTCGGCACGGTGAAGAGCCGCTGCGCCCGTGGTCGGGCCCGTCTGCTGCCACTGGTCCGCCATCTGCGCGGCGACGCCGTTTCACGTGAAACGGCGGAGGAGGACGGCCCGGCCCGCGGCACCCGTACGGATGTTTCACGTGAAACGCCGCCCCGCGGGAACCCGTCCGGCACCCGCACCGTCCCAGCTACGGACGCCGCCGGGCGCCGCAGCATGGTGGAAGGAGATGCGACCAAGCGATGACGCCGCACCCGCCTTCCACGCCGTCCGCCCCGGACCCCGGACACCCGGACGTCGAGGTACTGGCCGACCTCGCCGAGCAGCTGACCGACCCCGCCGACGAACCGGCCCTCCGGCGCCACCTCGCCGGCTGCGCCGAGTGCGCGGACACCTTCGCGGCCCTCGCCGAGGTGCGGGAGCTGCTGGGCGAGGTGGAGACGCCGCCGATGCCCGCCGACGTCGCCGAACGGATCGACGCCGCCCTGGCCGCGGCCCGCACCGAACCGGCCGCCGCCACGACGCCGGCTGCCGACCGCCCCGCCACAGCTCCCGGTGGTCCCGGTGCCGCCTCGCCCCCCGCCGGACGGCCGGCCGGCGGCACCCGGCCGGGCAACGGCGGACCGGGCCGCGAGCGGCGCCCCCGACGCCGCGCCCGCCTCCTGCTGGCCACCGTCACGGCCGCCGCCGCGATCGGCTTCGGCGCGCTGCTGCTCCCGCTCTCCACGACCGGCGGCGGCACCACGGGGGCACCCGCCGACAGCGCCGCCCGGCCCGCCGCGGGCTCCGCCCAGAAGCCCGCGCTCACCGCGGGCACCGCCTTCCAGGACGGCACCCTGGCGGCCCAGGCCCAGCAGCTGGTCCGCGCCGCCCCTGCCGCCCCCGGCAGCTCGAAGACGCCCGAGGGGCTCGCCCAGCCGGACCGCGACGGATCCCCCGCCGGCACCGGTGCGCCGTCCTGCGCCGCGGCCCTCACCGGGCAGGGCGACCGGACACCGCTCGCCGTCGCCGGCGGCCGGTACGGCTCCACGGCCGTCACCGCCCTGGTGTACCCCGAGGGCTCCGACCGGCTGGACGTCTACCTGATCACCCCGGACTGCTCGGCCCCCGGCGTCGTGCTCCACCGAACGGTCCCCGCGGGCTGACCGGGCCGGCCGCCCCGACCCGGAACACCCGGCATCGGGTACCGGGAACGGCCACCCATCGGAACATCCGCTCCCACAGTGCGGGCATGTGACACAGCCGGGCCCGGGAATGCGGGAGACTGGTCAGTCGTTGTCCCGGGCGGCGGAGCAGGACCGCCCTCCCCGCCCCAGCGCGGGTCGCGAAGCGAACCAGGAGATGCAGTGAGCGACGTCCGTAACGTGATCATCATCGGTTCCGGCCCCGCCGGATACACCGCTGCGCTGTACACCGCGCGCGCCTCCCTGAAGCCGCTGGTCTTCGAGGGCGCCGTCACCGCGGGCGGCGCGCTGATGAACACCACCGAGGTCGAGAACTTCCCCGGCCACCGCGACGGCATCATGGGCCCCGAGCTCATGGACAACATGCGCGCGCAGGCCGAGAAGTTCGGTGCCGAGCTCGTCCCGGACGACATCGTCGCCGTCGACCTCACCGGCGACGTCAAGACCGTCACCGACTCCGAGGGCACCGTCCACCGCGCCCGCGCCGTGATCGTCGCCACCGGCTCCCAGCACCGCAAGCTGGGCCTGCCCCGCGAGGACGTCCTGTCCGGGCGCGGCGTCTCCTGGTGCGCCACCTGCGACGGCTTCTTCTTCCGCGACCAGGACATCGCCGTGGTCGGCGGCGGCGACACCGCCCTGGAGGAGGCCACCTTCCTCTCGCGCTTCGCCCGCAGCGTCACCGTCGTGCACCGCCGCGACAGCCTGCGCGCCTCCAAGGCCATGCAGGAGCGCGCCTTCGCCGACCCGAAGATCACCTTCGCCTGGGACAGCGCCGTCCAGGAGATCCACGGCGACCCGAAGCTGACCGGCCTCACCCTGCGCGACACCACCACCGGCGAGCTGCGCGAGCTGCCGGTCACCGGCCTGTTCATCGCGATCGGCCACGACCCGCGCACCGAGCTCTTCACCGGCCAGCTCGACCTGGACGCCGAGGGCTACCTCAAGGTGGAGTCCCCCTCCACCCGGACGAACATCCCCGGCGTCTTCGGCGCCGGCGACGTGGTCGACCACACCTACCGCCAGGCCATCACCGCCGCCGGCACCGGCTGCTCCGCCGCCCTGGACGCCGAGCGCTACCTCGCCTCGCTCGCCGACCTGGAGGCCCAGGCCGCGGCCGTCGCGGTCTGACGCCGCCGAGGCCACGAGGCCTCGAAGGCCCCCGAAACAGAACAGCCCTCGCGGTTGTTGTCCCTACCGAAGGTGCCGAGCCGCCGCCCGGGCGGCGAGGCACCGCCTCGTCCGTGACCCCAAGGAGAGTTCCGTGGCCGGCGCCACCATCACCGTGACCGACGCGACCTTCGACGCCGAGGTGCTCAAGAGCGACAAGCCCGTCCTGGTCGACTTCTGGGCCACCTGGTGCGGCCCGTGCCGCCAGGTCGCTCCGATCCTGGAGGAGATCGCCGCCGAGCACAGCGACAAGCTGACCATCGCCAAGCTCGACGTCGACAACAACCAGGAGACCGCTGCCGCCTACAACGTCATCTCGATCCCGACGCTCAACGTGTACCAGAACGGCGAGCTGGTGAAGACCATCACCGGCGCCCGCCCGAAGGCCGCGCTGCTGCGCGAGCTGGCCGACTTCATCTGAGTCGCCGCCCGCCTGCCGGCCGCGGAGGGCCCCCGGACGATCCGGGGGCCCTCCGGCGTTTCCCGGCCACCTCCGGCACCGCTCAGAACGGCCGCAGCGCCGGCTCCTTCCGGGCTCCGCCCAGCAGCCGTTCCAGCGCCCCCTCGACGTCGCTGCGCCAGGACAGCGTGCTCCTGGCCTCCAGCCGCAGCCGCGGGTAGCGGTGGTGCGGCCGTACGGTCTTGAAGCCCACCGCCAGCAGGTGGTCGGCGGGCAGCACGCAGCTCGGCGTCGGGCGGCCCACCGCCCCGAACGCCTCGATCGCCCGGAAGCCCCTGCGGAGCACGTCCTTGGCGACCGCCTGGACCAGCACCCGGCCGAGTCCCTGCCGCTGGTAGCCGGGCACCACCCGGCTCACCATCAGCTGCACGGCGTCCGAGGACACCGGGCTGGTCGGGAACGACTGCGAGCGCGGCACGTACGCCGCCGGTGCGAAGAGCACGAAGCCCGCCGGGACGTCGTCCACGTAGACGATGCGTCCGCAGGAGCCCCACTCCAGCAGCACCGCCGAGATCCACCCCTCCTTCTCCAGCTCCCCCTTGCCCCCGTCCACCGCTGCCCGTCCGCTGACCGGGTCGAGTTCCCAGAACACGCACGAGCGGCAGCCGTCCGGCAGGTCGGCCAGGTTGTCCAGCGTCAGCGGAGCGAGCCTGCGACCCACGCCCCACACACCTCCTCCGGCTCGGTCCCACACCACGAGCTTGCTCCGAAAAACGCGAGGGGTGCACGTTTCACGTGAAACATGCACCCGCTCGTCCGCTTCTCGGTGAGCCTCCGGTCAGCCCTGGGAGAGCCGCAGCCCCTCCTCGCCCGGGGCGAGGCTGTCCAGGATCCGGTTCAGGTCCTCGACCGAACCGAACTCCAGCACCACCTTGCCCTTGCCGAGCTTGCCGCCGCGCTGCGAGACCTCGACCTTCACCCGGGTCTCGAACCGGTCGGAGAGCCGGCCCGCCAGGTCGTCGAAGGCCGGCGAGAGGATCCGCCCGGCCTTGGGGGCGGCGGCCTTCTTCGGCTTCTCCTCCCGCTCCATGAGCGAGACGATCTCCTCGGTGCTCCGCACGGAGATCCCCTCCGCGACGATCCGCTGGGCCAGCGCGTCCTGCCGCTCGGCGTCCGGCACCCGCAGCAGCGCCCGGGCGTGGCCGGCGCTCAGCACCCCGGCCGCGACCCGGCGCTGCAGCGCGGGCGACAGCTTCAGCAGCCGCAGGGTGTTGGAGACGTGCGGACGCGAGCGGCCGATCCGGTCGGCCAGCGCCTCGTGGGTGCAGGCGAAGTCCCGCATCAGCTGGTCGTAGGCGGCCGCCTCCTCCAGCGGGTTCAGCTCGGCCCGGTGCAGGTTCTCCAGCAGCGC
Organism: Kitasatospora sp. NPDC085895; assembly: GCF_040702125.1. Classification (NCBI taxonomy): domain Bacteria; kingdom Bacillati; phylum Actinomycetota; class Actinomycetes; order Kitasatosporales; family Streptomycetaceae; genus Kitasatospora; species Kitasatospora sp. NPDC085895. The sequence continues at coordinate 37,463 of NZ_JBFBJY010000037.1, forward strand.
GTCCAGCAGCAGCTTGTCGTCCTCGGTGTCCCGGACGATCGCCGGGATCACCTCCAGGCCAGCCGCCCGGGAAGCCCGCCAGCGGCGCTCGCCCATGATGAGCTCGAAGCGCTCCGGGGCGGTCTGCCGGACGACCACCGGCTGCAGCAGGCCCACCTCCTTGATGGAGGTGACCAGCTCGTCGAGCTTCGCCTCGTCGAAGACCTCGCGCGGCTGCCGGGGGTTGGGCGTGATCGCGTCCAGCGGCAGCTCGGCGAAGCGCGCCCCGTTCACCGGCGCCAGCGCCGCCTCCGGAACGCTCCGCGCATGGGCCTCGCCCGCCAGCTCCCGCAGGCTCTCCGCGGCGGCCTTCGCCGCCACCGTGCCGCGGCCGGTCGGCAGGACCGGCACGGCCACCGGGGTCGCCGACCCCGCGGTCACGGCCGGGACGGCCGCCGGCGCCCCTGCCGCCGGGGTGGCGGCCGGGATCAGCGCCCCCAGACCCCGTCCCAGTCCTCTGCGCCCACCACTCACCGGTTGCCCTCCATCGTGCCGTGCTGTGCCGTCGCGGCGGTCGCCGCCGCGGCCGCCGTCCGCTGCTGCCCGACCGCACCGTAACCGGCCGGGGCACCGGGCGCGAAACCGCCCTCCGCGGACCGCAGCGCGATCTCCCGGGCGGCCTCCAGGTAGGAGAGCGCACCGGTGGAACCGGGATCGTAGGTGAGCACGGTCTGCCCGTAGCTGGGCGCCTCGGAGATCCGGACCGAGCGCGGGATGGCCGTCCGCAGCACCTCGTGCTCGAAGTGCGTCCGGACCTCCTCCGCGACCTGGGCCGCCAGCCGGGTGCGGGCGTCGTACATGGTGAGCAGGATCGTGGAGACGTGCAGCGCCGGGTTGAGGTGGGCGCGCACCAGCTCGACGTTGCGCAGCAGCTGCCCGAGGCCCTCCAGCGCGTAGTACTCGCACTGGATCGGGATCAGCACCTCCTGGCCGGCGACCAGGGCGTTGACGGTCAGCAGGCCGAGCGAGGGCGGGCAGTCGATCAGGACGTAGTCCAGCGGCTGCTCGTACGCGGCGATCGCGCGCTGCAGGCGGCTCTCGCGGGCCACCAGCGAGACGAGCTCGATCTCCGCACCGGCCAGGTCGATGGTGGCCGGGCAGCAGAACAGCCCCTCCACGTCCACCACCGGCTGGACGACGTCGGCGAGCGGCTTGCCCTCGACCAGGACGTCGTAGATCGACGGCACCTCCGCGTGGTGGTCGATGCCGAGCGCGGTGGAGGCGTTGCCCTGCGGGTCGAGGTCGACGACCAGCACCCGCAGCCCGTGCATCGCCAGGCCGGCGGCCAGGTTGACGGTCGTGGTGGTCTTGCCCACCCCGCCCTTCTGGTTGGCCACCACGATCACCCGGGTGCTGGCCGGCCTGGGCAGCCCCTCCCCGGTCCGCCCGATGGCCTGCACCGCGGCCTGGGCGGCGCGCGCGATCGGCGTGTCGTCGATCTGGTGAATGGTCTCGGAGTCCTGCATGGGGGTCAGTGTTTCACGTGAAACCGGAGCGGCAACAGTCACCGCCATGGCGCGGTCGAGGATTCCGGGGAGCAGTGAGCGTCGTTTCACGTGAAACACCATGACCGGAATGTCGCACATCTGACGGTGCGACACTCCGTCCCCGATCCGATACCACCCTCCTGGCGACATCCCCGTCCGGCGCACCGCCTCCGGCCTGCACAAACGCGAGGAGCGGGCGGCCCGACGGCCACCCGCTCCCGGTACCTCCGGAACCGGTCGATCAGCGCCGGCGGCGCGCACCCCCGCGGCCGCCGTCCTTGGCGCCGCGGCCGGCCCGGGCCGCCTTGGCCCGCCGAGTGGCCGCCCTCACACCGCCGGGGCTCTCGCCCGCCTCCACCCGGACCACCCGGGTCGAGGTCTCCAGCGTGCCCTCGCCCACCGAGATCACCGACCAGCGCTCCGCACCCAGTTTGGTGAGCGCGGACCGCGAGTCCTCGATCTCCTGCTCCGCGGTGTCGCCCTTCAGCGCCAGCATCTGGCCGTACGGCCGCAGCAGCGGCATCCCCCAACCGGCCAGCCGGTCCAGCGGGGCCACCGCCCGGGCCGTGACGATGTCCACCGCGACCTTGCCGACCATCTCCTCGGCCCGCCCGCGCAGCACCGTCACGTTCTCCAGACCGAGCTCGCGGACCACCTCCTCCAGGAAGGTGGTGCGCCGCAGCAGCGGCTCCAGCAGGGTGACCGAGACGTCCGGCCGGGCCATCGCCACCGGGATGCCCGGCAGGCCGGCCCCGGAGCCGACGTCGCAGAGCGAGGCGTTGGCCGGCAGCAGCTCCGCCAGCACGGCGCAGTTCAGCACGTGGCGGTCCCACAGCCGCGGCACCTCGCGCGGACCGATCAGCCCGCGCTGCACCCCGGCCGTCGCGAGCAGCTCGGTGTACCGCACCGCGACCGGCAGCCGGTCCCCGAAGATGCCCGCCGCGGCCGCCGGCGGCTCGCCGGGCCCCGCACCGGGGGTCGGAACGCCGGCAGCGGCGTCCTCCACCGGGGTGCCCCGACCGGGTGCGCCCTCCGACGGGCCGCCCTCGGTCGCCACGCCGTCCGTCTCCATGTCAGCCTCTCCGCTCACCGTATCCACCCCACATCAGGCACCATCCTCACGCGGACACCCGCCCCGCACGCAAACCGGGCCGTACGAACCACCCTCGAAGGAACGACGACCCCGCCCGCACGCGGCGGACGGGGTCGCTCGACAGGGCACGGGGTCAGCTCGGAAGCACGACCACGCACCGCTGGGGCTCCTCGCCCTCCGACTCGCTGCGCAGTCCGGCGGCCGCGACCGCGTCGTGCACCACCTTGCGCTCGAAGGGGGTCATCGGGCGGAGCTTGACCTGCTCGCCGGTGGACTTCGCCTTCTCGGCCGCCTCGGCGCCGAGCGTGGCCAGCTCGGCCCGCTTGCGGGCCCGGAAGCCCGCGATGTCCAGCATCAGACGGCTGCGCTCGCCGGTCTCCCGGTGCACCGCCAGGCGGGTCAGCTCCTGCAGCGCCTCCAGCACCTCGCCGTCCTGGCCGACCAGCCGCTGCAGCGCCCGGTCGGTGCCGTCGCTGACGATCGAGACCAGCGCCCGGTCGCCCTCGACGTCCATGTCGATGTCGCCGTCCAGGTCCGCGATGTCCAGCAGACCCTCCAGGTAGTCGGCGGCGATGTCGCCCTCGCGCTCCAGCCGCGCGACGACGCTCTCGCCGGACTCCGCGCCTGCCTCGACCTCGACGGCGGAGGTGGTGCCTTCCGTCACTGATGGACTCCTTCGGGGATGGGCCCTCGGGTGGGGCCGAGAGGGAAGATCTGGGTCCGCGTCGACCGGCGTCGGCCGGTCAGGACTTCTTCTTCGGCCGCTGGCCGCCGCCCTGGCCGCCGCGCTTCGGCTGCTGGCGCGGGCCGGTCTTGCCGGCGGGCTGCTTGGCCGCGGAGTGGCCGGCCGGGACGGCGTCGTCCTGCTTGGACAGCGCCACCGGCTCGTCGGCGACGTGCTCCTCGGCGTGCTCGCCGGTCGTCGTCTGCGCCTGGTGGCCGGCGGCCTGCTGGCGCTGCGCCTTGCTCTGCTTGCGCGGCTGCTGGCGACGGACCTGGACGGTCTCGGCCACCACGGCCTCGGCGGTCGCCGCGGGCTGCTTGTTGCCACCGGTCAGCGCGGCCAGCCAGGGGGCCTTGCGGACGGAGCCGTCCGGGTTCAGCCGGCCGGCCTTCTTCAGGCGGGCCTGGCGCTCGGCGAAGGCCTTGGAGCCCGGCGTCGGGTTGTTGCGGATGACGATCAGCTGCTGGCCCATCGACCAGACGTTGGTGGTCAGCCAGTAGACCAGGACACCGACCGGGAAGTTGATGCCCATCACGGCGAAGATGATCGGGAAGACGTACATGAGCATCTTCTGCTGCTGCATGAACGGCGTCTTGATCGTCAGGTCGACGTTCTTCGTCATCAGCTGGCGCTGGGTGACGAACTGCGACAGCGACATCAGGACGATCATCACCGCGACGACGATCTTGACGCTCAGCTCGCTGCTGCCCAGGAAGGTCGCCGAGAGCGGGGCACCGAAGATGTGGGCCTGCTTGGCGCTGTCCAGCAGCTGCTCGTTGATGACGCCGATCGTCTTGTCGGCGGCCACCGAGGCCAGCACTCCGTAGAGGGCCGTGAAGAACGGGGCCTGCACCAGGATCGGGAGACAGCTCGAGAAGGGGTTGGTGCCCGCCTCCTTGTAGAGCTTCATCATCTCTTCGGACTGGCGCTGCCGGTCGTTCTTGTAGCGCTCCTGGATGGCCTTCATCTTCGGCTGGATCGCCTGCATGGCCCGGGTCGCCTTGATCTGCTTCACGAAGAGCGGGATCAGGCAGATCCGGATGACGACCACCATCGAGACGATGGACAGACCCCAGGCCCAGCCGCCGTCCGGATCGAAGACGTGGCTGTACAGCGAGTGGAACTGGACGATGATCCAGGACACCGCTGTGTAGAGGGGGCTAAGGAAGGAGAACGTCACCGGTCAGGCTCCTTGGACATCAGGATTGGCCACCGGCTCCGGCCCGGCGGTCCCACTCTTCGGGCTCAGCAGATTGCGGACCCGGCGGTGCCACACCGGGTGCTTGCGCGGTGGCACATGGTCGACCCCGCCCGGCGACCAGGGGTTGCAGCGCAGGATGCGCCATGCGGTCAGACCGCTCCCCTTGATCGCACCGTGCTGGCGCACCGCCTCGTACCCGTAGTGCGAGCACGAGGGGTAGTAACGGCACACCGGCCCGAGCAGCGGACTGATCGTCCACTGGTAGAGCCTGATCAGCCCCATCAGCAGGTACTTCATCGCCCTGCTCCCGTCGGCGCACTGCCGGTCGGCTCCGCCCGGAGCAACCGCCGCAGCGCCGCGTCCAGGTCGTGTTCGAGATCGATGTACGACGCCGACCCCGCCTGGGGCAACGCGCGTACCACTATCAGGCTACCTGCGGGCAGCCGGGGCAGACGCTCACGGACGAGGTGACGAAGGCGACGCTTCACGAGATTGCGCACGACCGCGGATCCCACGGCCTTGCTCACGACGAAACCCGCACGCGCCGAAGGAAGCCCCTCGGCGGCGTGCGGGCCGCAGTCGCTTTCCCGGTCCGTCGGCCCCGGCCGGCCGCCCTCTCTGTCGAGGTGGACGACCAGCAGGGGCTTACCGGCCCGGCGACCGCGTTTCACCGCGGTCGAGAAGTCCTGGCGCCGCCGCAGCCGATTCTCGGAGGGCAGCACGATCAGAACCCGTGCGCCGGATCAGGCGGACAGGCTGGCGCGGCCCTTGCCACGGCGAGCGGCCAGGATGGCGCGGCCGGCGCGGGTACGCATCCGGAGCCGGAAGCCGTGGGTCTTGGCGCGACGGCGGTTGTTCGGCTGGAAGGTGCGCTTGCTCACTCGGGGGCTCCTGAGGTGAATCGTAGGATGACGGGACGTCGCTTGGCCGTCACCGTGCGTCCGCGCGATCTCCCCTTCGACGGGAAATCCACCCCAACGGCCCAGGTCTGCTGGGGTTGGGGCCATCCACGGCGCCCGTGCTGCGCGCCTTGTGGAAGCGGGTGGACCCGCGGGCATGCGGCAGCGGCCATCGACAACTCGACCTGGTTACGGTACGCGGCACCGCCCCGGAGGGTCAAACCGGCAGCCCCGCCGCCCGTCGCCCACAGCCTGTGGACAACAACTTGAATCAGCTCTGCCCGCTGACTACCGTTGCAGGACTTGTCGGGTTTGTTCATCGATCGGACCTGCACCCGAGTCCCCCTGAGCCCCCCACCGCGGGGAACGAGAAAGCGTGCACCAGTGGCTGATGTCAACAGCGATCTCGTCCCGCTCTGGGCGAAGGTCGTCGAGCGGCTGGTCAACGACGCCGGGGTCGGGGACAGCGACAAGATGTGGCTGCGGCGCACCCAGCCGATGTGGATGATGCACGACACCGCCCTGCTGGCGGCCCCCAACGAGCGGGCCAAGCAGGTGCTGGAGGGTCGTCTCCTCCCCCAGCTCACCGAGGCGCTCACCTACGAGTTCGCCCGGCCCGTCCGGATCGCCGTGATGGTGGACGCCAACGCGCTGCCGACCCCCGAGCCGCAGCCGGCCGAGCCGCCGCGCCCGCAGCCCGGCCAGGAGTGGTCCGAGCGCCCGTACCACGGCGAGCCCGAGCGCTACGCACCCCCGTCCTACGACCAGCCCCGGCCGTACGAGCAGCAGCCCGAGCGCCCGTACGAGCAGCCGGAGCGGCCCGACCGGTACGACGCCCCCCGCTACGAGCAGGTACCGGCCCCGTACGCCGAGGAGCAGCGGCCCTGGGGCGAGCGCCCCGCCGCCCCCGCCGAGTGGGACCGCCCCGACTACGAGCAGGCGCCTCCGCCCGCGGCCGAGCGGCAGCCCGAGCCGCCCCGGCCGAAGGGGCTGCCGACCGCCACCCCCGCGCAGGGCGACCTGTTCGGCGGGGTGCTGGGGCCGGACCCGTCCGAGGCCCGGCCGCGGGCCGGCGGCGGCTCGCGCCGCGGTGCCGCCCGGCTGCCCGTCGCCCCGCCGCCGGCCCCGGGCCCCCCGGCCCTGCCCGAGCGCACCCCGGCGCCCGGCGTGCCCGCGCCGCCCGGGGCCCCGCCGGCGGGCGGCACCCGCAAGGACGAGCCGGCCCGGCTGAACCCCAAGTACCTCTTCGACACCTTCGTCATCGGCGCGAGCAACCGCTTCGCGCACGCGGCCGCGGTCGCCGTGGCCGAGGCTCCGGCGAAGGCCTACAACCCGCTGTTCATCTACGGCGAGTCCGGCCTCGGCAAGACGCACCTGCTGCACGCCATCGGCCACTACTCGCGCAGCCTCTTCCCCGGCACGCGGGTGCGGTACGTGAGCTCGGAGGAGTTCACCAACGAGTTCATCAACTCGATCCGGGACGGCAAGGCGGACGCGTTCCGCAAGCGGTACCGGGACATGGACATCCTGCTGGTGGACGACGTCCAGTTCCTGGCGAGCAAGGAGTCCACGCAGGAGGAGTTCTTCCACACCTTCAACACCCTGCACAACGCCAACAAGCAGATCGTGCTGTCGTCCGACCGGCCGCCCAAGCAGCTGATCACGCTGGAGGACCGGCTGCGCAACCGCTTCGAGTGGGGGCTGATCACCGACGTCACCCCGCCGGAGCTGGAGACCCGGATCGCGATCCTGCGCAAGAAGGCGATCCAGGAGCAGCTGAACGCCCCGGCCGACGTGCTGGAGTTCATCGCCTCCCGGATCACCCGGAACATCCGCGAGCTGGAGGGCGCACTGATCCGGGTCACGGCCTTCGCCAACCTCAACCGGGCGCCGGTCGACCTGGAGCTGGCCGGGATCGTCCTCAAGGACCTGATCCCTGGCGGCGACGAGGACGCCGGGCCGGAGATCACCGCGCAGGTGATCATGCAGCAGACGGCCGCCTACTTCGGCCTCGGCGTCGACGACCTCTGCGGGTCCTCCCGCAGCCGGGTGCTGGTGACCGCACGTCAGATCGCCATGTACCTCTGCCGCGAGCTGACGGACCTTTCGCTGCCGAAGATCGGCGCGCAGTTCGGCGGGCGCGACCACACCACGGTGATGCACGCCGACCGGAAGATCCGCTCGCTGATGGCCGAGCGCCGGTCGATCTACAACCAGGTCACCGAGCTGACCAACCGCATCAAGAGCTGATCCCCCGAGTCGCCCCGCGGGGGCGGCAGCCGGGCGTTCCAGGGCCCCGTCGACGCACCGTCGGCGGGGCCTCGCCGTCCCCCCGGGGCCGGCCCGGAACGGGCGCCGGACGGGGCCGCTGGACGGGGCCGTGCGGCAGGTGTGGACGCCGCCGCGCCGGGGCAGCATCCACCGGACGGCGCGAGGGGCGGGAAATGCGCCGAATGGAACGCGCGTCCAGCAATTCGAACGGGTCGGCCGCTGAGCGCTGCAATCCACAGGACGGCGGGGTTTTCCCCCGTCCACAGGGGCCGGGACGCCGGGTTATCCAGAATTCGTCCACAGGAGCATCCGGGCTACGCTCTTCCCTGCAGGTCAGGTGGCTGTGGACTTGTGCACAACGGTTATCCACAGGGTGTGGAAAGTTGACGTTCCGCCAGTCGGCCGATCAGGTTGTCCACCGGTTGTCCCCAGGGGACGGACGGTTTTCCCCAGGTTCTCCACAGCTGTATCCACAGTTCGACAACTCGGCGTAGATGTTCACCCCCAGGTGTGAAAGGCGTCACGTGATGTTGCTCGACACCCGTGGATAACCGGGGCATCATCTGGGGACAGTCCTGGGGATAACCTGTGGATACTCAGCGTGCCCTGTGGGTAACTCTCGGTCGTCCACAGCGGGGCCCGGTTGTCCACAGCGGCCGTCCACAGCGACTGTGGACAAAATATCGGCCCTGACCTGTGGAAACAGGGTTATCCACGGTTTCCACAGGCCCTACTACTACCACTACACCTAGAGACCCCTGAGCTTGATCAACAGGGGGGCGGGCCGAAATCTGTGGACAACGCGATCCCGACACCTGTTCGGGTTGCTTCCGCCCATCTGCTCCGTCTGTCGGTGGAGTACGTCAGACTGTCCTCGGCAACTGGAAGCCGCGCGGTTGCGCCGGGCGGCCCAGTGCACCGAGACGATCGAGCGCGCAGCGCACAGCAGTGAGCCAGGAGGCGGTTACCGGTGAAGTTCCGGGTGGAGCGTGATGTCCTCGCGGAGGCGGTGGCCTGGGCTGCTCGCAGCCTCCCGGCGCGGCCGCCGGTGCCGGTGCTGGCCGGCCTGCTGCTGACGGCCCAGGAGGGCTCCCTGGCCCTCTCCGGCTTCGACTACGAGGTCTCGGCCAGGGTCGAGCTGGAGGCGGACGTCGAGGAGGCCGGCACCGTCCTGGTCTCCGGCCGCCTGCTCAACGACATCTCCCGCAACCTGCCGAACCGGCCGGTGGAGATCTCCACCGACGGCATGCGGGTCAGCGTGGTCTGCGGCAGCTCCCGGTTCACCCTGCCGACCCTCCCGGTCGACGAGTACCCGGCCCTGCCGGCGATGCCGACCGCCACCGGCACGGTCTCCGGCGACGTCTTCGCCTCCGCCGTCAGCCAGGCCGCCGTCGCCGCCGGGCGGGACGACACCCTCCCGGTGCTGACCGGCGTCCGGGTCGAGATCGAGGGCGACCGGATCACCCTGGCCGCCACCGACCGGTACCGCTTCGCCGTCCGCGAGCTGCTGTGGAAGCCCGAGCAGCCGGACATCAGCGCGGTCGCCCTGGTGCCCGCCAAGACCCTGCAGGACATCGCCAAGTCCCTCGGCAGCGGCGACACGGTCTCCATCGCGCTCGCCTCCGGCGGTGCGGGCGAGGGCCTGATCGGCTTCGAGGGCGCCGGCCGCCGCACCACCACCCGGCTGCTGGAGGGCGAGTTCCCGAAGTTCCGCAGCCTGTTCCCGACGGAGTTCTCGGCCGTCGCCGCGATCCAGACCCAGCCGTTCCTGGAGGCGCTCAAGCGCGTCTCCCTGGTGGCCGAGCGCAACACCCCGGTCCGGCTCAGCTTCGAGCAGGGCGTGCTGACGCTGGAGGCCGGCTCCGGCGACGACGCGCAGGCCACCGAGCGGATCGACGCCGACCTCGAGGGCGACGACATCTCGATCGCGTTCAACCCGGGCTACCTGGAGGAGGGCCTCAAGGCCATCGACTCCGCCTTCGCCCAGCTGAGCTTCACCACGCCGACCAAGCCGGCGCTGCTCAGCGGCAAGCCCGCGGTGGACGCCGAGGCGGACGAGGCCTACCAGTACCTGATCATGCCGGTCCGGCTCTCCGGCTGACCGCTGCGCCCGCCGTCCACAGGCGGGCGCACCCGGTCCACACCCTGTGGACGACGAGGCCTCGCCCGGTCGGCTGCGACCGGCGGGGCCTCGCCCCTGGGCGGCGTAGGCTCAGGGCAGCGCGGCAACGGCGCCGCCGTCTCGGCACGAAACCACAGTGAAGGACTTGTCATGGAGCTCGGCCTCATCGGTCTCGGCAAGATGGGCGGCAACATGCGCGAGCGCATCCGCCGCGCCGGCCACACCGTCATCGGCTTCGACCGGAACCCGGACCTCGCGGACGTCGACAGCCTCCAGGAGCTCATCGAGAAGCTGCACGGCCCGCGCGTGGTGTGGGTGATGGTGCCGGCCGGTGGTCCGACCCAGGAGACGGTGGAGCAGCTCGCCGAGCTCCTCGCGCCCGGCGACGTGGTGGTCGACGGCGGCAACTCCCGCTGGACGGACGACATCAAGCACGCCGAGCTGCTGGCCGCCAAGGGCATCGGCTTCGTCGACTGCGGCGTCTCCGGCGGTGTCTGGGGCCTGGAGAACGGCTACGCGCTGATGTACGGCGGCGACGCCGAGCACGTCGAGCGGGTCAAGCCGGTCTTCGACGCGCTGAAGCCCGAGGGCGACTTCGGCTCGGTGCACGCGGGCAAGGTCGGCGCCGGCCACTTCGCGAAGATGGTCCACAACGGCATCGAGTACGCGATGATGCAGGCCTTCGCCGAGGGCTGGGAGCTGCTGGAGGCGGCCCCCGAGGTCACCGATGTGCGCGAGGTCTTCCGCTCCTGGCAGGAGGGCACGGTCATCCGCTCCTGGCTGCTGGACCTGGCCGTCCGGGCGCTGGACGACGACGAGCACCTCGCCAAGCTCAAGGGCTGGGCGGCGGACTCCGGCGAGGGCCGCTGGACGGTCGAGGCCGCGATCGACCACGCGGTGCCGCTGCCGGCGATCACCGCCTCGCTGTTCGCCCGCTTCGCCTCGCGGCAGGAGGACTCGCCGCAGATGAAGATGATCGCCGCCCTGCGCAACCAGTTCGGCGGCCACGCGGTCGAGTCGAAGTAGTCCACGGAAGGCGGGCGCAGTCCACCACCATGCATGTCGCGCATCTGTCGCTCGCCGACTTCCGTTCCTACGCCCGGGTCGAGGTGCCCCTCGACCCGGGCGTCACCGCGTTCGTGGGGCCCAACGGCCAGGGCAAGACCAACCTCGTCGAGGCCGTCGGCTACGTGGCGACGCTCGGCAGCCACCGGGTGGCCACCGACGCCCCGCTGATCCGGCTGGGGGCCGAGCGGGCGGTCGTCCGCTGCTCGATCGTGCGCGAGCAGCGGCCCACCCTGGTCGAACTGGAGATCACCCCGGGCAGGGCCAACCGGGCGCGGATCAACCGCTCGGACAACGTCCGGCCGCGCGACGTGCTGGGGCTGCTGCGGACGGTGCTGTTCGCCCCCGAGGACCTCGCCCTGGTGAAGGGCGACCCGGGCGAGCGGCGACGCTTCCTGGACGAGCTGCTGACCGCACGCGCCCCCCGGCTCGCCGGGGTCCGGCAGGACTACGAGCGGGTGCTGAAGCAGCGCAACGCCCTGCTGAAGACGGCGGCGATGGCCCGCCGGGCGGGCGGCGGCAAGGGCGCGGACCTCTCCACCCTGGAGGTCTGGGACGGCCACCTGGCCCGGGCCGGCGCGGAGCTGACCGCCTTCCGGCTGCAGCTGGTCGGTGCGCTGCAGCCGCTGGTCGCCCAGGCGTACCGGCAGCTCGCGCCGGGCGGCGGCGAGACGGTGCTGGAGTACCGCAGCTCCTTCGAGGGGGCGCTGCCCACCAGCCGGGAGCAGGCGGAGGAGCAGCTGCTCGCCGCGCTGCAGGAGGTGCGCAAGCAGGAGGTCGACCGCGGGCTGACCCTGGTCGGTCCGCACCGGGACGAGCTGGTGCTGCGGCTCGGCCCGCTGCCGGCCAAGGGGTACGCCAGCCACGGCGAGTCCTGGTCGTTCGCGCTGGCGCTGCGGCTGGCCTCGTACGAGCTGCTGAAGGCGGACGGCGGCGAGCCGGTGCTGATCCTGGACGACGTCTTCGCCGAGCTGGACGCGCGGCGCCGCGACCGACTGGCGGAGCTGGTGGCCGGCGGCGAGCAGGTGCTGGTGACCGCGGCCGTCCCGGAGGACGTCCCGAAGGCCCTGACCGGCGCGCGCTACGCCGTCTCCGAGGGCACGGTGGCCCGGCTCGACCCCTAGGCCCCGCCGGGCGTGCGGGCGTGCGGGCGTGCCCGCGCGCGTCCTCGTGGTCGGGCCGGTGCGTACCCTGGAAGGCTCAGCGTTGCAGCGACGAGGGAGAGCCGCGCATGGGCGAGACGCCGCCGCAGGGGGCCGGGCAGGCCGATCCGTCCGGGGTCGACCTGGCCCGGGTGGCGCTGCGGGCGGCCAAGGAGCAGGCGCGCCGGCGCGGTGAGCAGGTCCGGGAGAAGCGCGAGGCCAAGCGGCACGGGCTGCGCAGCGGGGCGCGGGCGGACGGCCGCGATCCGGTTCCGCTGGGGGCCGCGCTGAACCGTCTGATCACGGAGCGGGGTTGGGAGGCGCCGGCGGCGGTCGGCGGGGTGATGGGCCGCTGGCCGCAGATCGTCGGCCCGGACATCGCGGCGCACTGTGTGCCCAAGCAGTTCGAGGAGGCCGCGGCGGTGCTCACCGTGCAGTGCGACTCCACCGCATGGGCCACCCAACTAAGGCTTCTGGCGCGGCAGTTGGTGGCTCGTTTGAACCACGAGCTGGGGCACGGCACGGTGCGGGTGATCAAGGTTCTGGGGCCGGACGCCCCCAAGCGCGGCTACGGCCGGCTGCGTGCGCCGGGCAGCCGCGGGCCGGGCGACACCTGGGGCTGACGGCATCACCCGGAGTGAACGGATCCGGAACGGCTGGCAGCCCGTCCAGGGGCCCTGAGCCCCCCTGGCGAGTATCGGGACATGTGCGGAGGGGATTCAGGGCGGCACATCTGCCCTCAGGGGCTGCCAAACGCCCGTCTCTGTCAGTCGTACCGGTAGACTGAAGAGCAAACGCTGTTGCTCGCAGCAACCGAGTCGAAACGCCGTGGTCGCAGACCCGCCCGACGAAGGGGCGGGGTGCGGCCCGCGCTGTGCCAGAGAGGGCGCTTCGTGGCCGATTCCGGCAATCCCAGCCAGACCAATGAATCCATCGACCCCGCGACCGGGAAGTCCTACGACGCCAACGCCATCCAGGTGCTGGAGGGTCTGGACGCCGTCCGCAAGCGCCCGGGCATGTACATCGGCTCGACCGGTGAGCGCGGCCTGCACCACCTCGTCTACGAGGTCGTGGACAACTCCGTCGACGAGGCACTGGCCGGGCACGCGGACACCATCGGCGTGACGATCCTGGCCGACGGTGCCGTCCGGGTCGTCGACAACGGCCGCGGCATCCCCGTCGGCATCGTGCCGGGGCAGGAGAAGCCCGCCGTCGAGGTCGTCCTCACCGTGCTGCACGCGGGCGGCAAGTTCGGCGGCGGCGGCTACGCCGTCTCCGGCGGTCTGCACGGCGTCGGCGTCTCGGTCGTCAACGCGCTGTCGACGCGCCTGGCGGTCGAGATCCACACCGACGGCCACCGCTGGACCCAGGACTACAAGATGGGTGCGCCGACCGCGCCGCTCGTCCGGCACGAGGCCACCGAGCGCACCGGCACCAGCGTCACGTTCTGGGCCGACGGCGACATCTTCGAGACCACCGTCTACTCCTTCGAGACGCTCTCCCGCCGCTTCCAGGAGATGGCCTTCCTCAACAAGGGCCTGACCATCTCGCTGACCGACGAGCGCCCCGAGCACTCCGACGACGAGGGCAACCCGCTCTCCGTCACCTACCGCTACGACGGCGGCATCGCCGACTTCGTCGCGCACCTCAACTCCCGCAAGGGCGAGGTCGTCCACCCCTCGGTCATCTCCTTCGAGGCCGAGGACAAGGACCGGACGATCTCCGTCGAGGTCGCCATGCAGTGGAACGCCTCGTACAGCGAGGGCGTGTACTCCTTCGCCAACACCATCCACACCCACGGCGGCGGCACCCACGAGGAGGGCTTCCGCGCCGCGCTGACCGGTCTGATGAACCGGTACGCCCGCGACAAGAAGCTGCTCCGCGAGAAGGACGACAACCTCTCCGGCGAGGACATCCGCGAGGGTCTGACCGCGATCATCTCGGTCAAGCTCGGCGAGCCGCAGTTCGAGGGCCAGACCAAGGACAAGCTCGGCAACACCGAGGCCAAGACCTTCGTGCAGAAGGTCGTCAACGAGCACCTCGCCGACTGGCTGGACCGCAACCCCAACGAGGCCGCGGACATCATCCGCAAGTCCATCCAGGCCGCCAGCGCCCGGGTCGCCGCCCGCAAGGCCCGCGACCTGACGCGCCGCAAGGGCCTGCTGGAGACCGCCTCGCTGCCGGGCAAGCTCTCCGACTGCCAGTCCAAGGACGCGGCGGAGTGCGAGATCTTCATCGTCGAGGGCGACTCGGCCGGCGGCTCGGCCAAGCAGGGCCGCGACCCCCGCACCCAGGCGATCCTCCCGATCCGCGGCAAGATCCTCAACGTCGAGAAGGCGCGGATCGACAAGGTGCTGCAGAACACCGAGGTCCAGGCGCTGATCTCGGCCTTCGGCTGCGGCATCCAGGAGGACTACGACGCCGAGAAGCTGCGGTACCACAAGATCGTCCTGATGGCCGACGCCGACGTCGACGGCCAGCACATCCGCACCCTGCTGCTCACCTTGCTGTTCCGCTTCATGCGGCCGTTGGTCGAGGCCGGGTACGTGTACCTGGCGATGCCCCCGCTGTACAAGATCAAGTGGGGCAAGGACGACTTCGAGTACGCCTACTCCGACCGCGAGCGCGACGCCGTGATCGCGGCCGGCGTCGAGGCCGGTCGGCGCCTGCCCAAGGACGACGCCATCCAGCGCTTCAAGGGTCTCGGCGAGATGAACGCCGAGGAGCTGCGGATCACCACCATGGACCCGGCGCACCGCCTGCTGCTGCAGGTGACCCTGGAGGACGCCGCCCGGGCCGACGACCTGTTCTCCGTCCTGATGGGCGAGGACGTCGAGGCCCGCCGCTCCTTCATCCAGCGCAACGCCAAGGACGTCCGCTTCCTGGACGTGTGATCCCCACCGGGATCCCACGGACCAGTCACGCGTGAAAGGAAACTGACCACCAGTGGTCGACGACAACCGTCCGGACGGCGACGAGACTCCGGAGAACACCGAGGCCCAGGGCGCCCTGCGGATCGAGCCGATCGAGCTCGAGACGGAGATGCAGCGCTCGTACCTCGACTACGCGATGAGCGTCATCGTGAGCCGGGCCCTGCCCGAGGTCCGCGACGGCCTCAAGCCGGTGCACCGGCGCGTGCTCTACGCGATGTACGACGGCGGCTACCGCCCCGAGAAGGGCTACTACAAGTGCGCCCGCGTCGTCGGCGACGTCATGGGCAACTACCACCCGCACGGCGACTCGTCGATCTACGACACCCTGGTGCGCCTCGCCCAGACGTGGTCGATGCGGATGCCGCTGGTCGACGGCAACGGCAACTTCGGCTCCCCGGGCAACGACCCGGCCGCGGCGATGCGCTACACCGAGTGCAAGATGATGCCGCTGGCCATGGAGATGATGCGCGACATCGACGAGGAGACCGTCGACTTCGCCTCCAACTACGACGGCCGCTCGCAGGAGCCGACCGTCCTGCCCTCGCGCATCCCCAACCTGCTGATCAACGGTGCCACCGGCATCGCGGTCGGCATGGCCACCAACATCCCGCCGCACAACCTCCGCGAGGTCGCCTCCGGTGCCCTGTGGGCCCTGGAGCACCCCGAGGCCTCCAACGAGGAGCTGCTGGAGGCCCTGATCGAGCGGATCAAGGGCCCCGACTTCCCGACCGGCGCGCTGATCGTCGGCCGCCGCGGCATCGAGGACGCGTACCGCACCGGCCGCGGCTCGATCACCATGCGCGCGGTCGTCGAGGTCGAGGAGATCCAGGGCCGCCAGTGCCTGGTCATCACCGAGCTGCCCTACCAGGTCAACCCGGACAACCTCGCGCTGAAGATCGCCGACCTGGTCAAGGACGGCAAGATCGCCGGCATCGCGGACGTCCGCGACGAGTCCTCCTCGCGCACCGGCCAGCGCCTGGTCATCGTGCTCAAGCGGGACGCGGTCGCCAAGGTCGTGCTCAACAACCTGTACAAGCACACCGACCTGCAGACCAACTTCGGCGCCAACATGCTCGCCCTGGTCGACGGCGTGCCGCGCACCCTCTCGCTGGACGCCTTCATCCGGCACTGGGTCGCCCACCAGATCGAGGTCATCGTCCGCCGGACGACCTTCCGGCTGCGCAAGGCCGAGGAGCGCGCCCACATCCTGCGCGCGCTGCTCAAGGCCCTCGACCAGATCGACGCGGTCATCGCCCTCATCCGGGCCTCGGAGAGCGCCGACGCCGCCCGCACCGGCCTGATGGGCCTGCTCCAGATCGACGAGCTCCAGGCCAACGCCATCCTCGAGATGCAGCTGCGCCGCCTCGCCGCCCTGGAGAGCGCCCGCATCCTCAGCGAGCACGACGAGCTGCAGGCGAAGATCAACGAGTACAACCAGATCCTCGCCTCCCCCGTCCGCCAGCGCGGGATCGTCTCCGAGGAGCTCACCGCGATCGTCGAGAAGTACGGCGACGAGCGGCGCTCCACCCTCATCCCCTCCGACGGCGACCTCTCCATCGAGGACCTCATCGCCGAGGAGGACATCGTCGTCACCATCACCCGCGGCGGCTACGTCAAGCGCACCCGCTCCGACCTCTACCGCTCGCAGAAGCGCGGCGGCAAGGGCGTCCGCGGCGCCCAGCTGAAGCAGGACGACATCGTCGACCACTTCTTCGTGACGACGACCCACAACTGGATCCTGTTCTTCACCAACAAGGGCCGGGTCTACCGGGCCAAGGGCTACGAGCTGCCGGACGCCGGCCGCGACGCCCGCGGCCAGCACGTCGCCAACCTGCTCGCCTTCCAGCCCGAGGAGCACATCGCCCAGGTCATGGCGGTGCGCACCTACGAGGACAAGCCTTACCTGGTCCTCGCCACCCGGGCCGGCCTGGTCAAGAAGTCCGCGCTGAAGGACTACGACTCCCCCCGTTCCGGCGGCCTGATCGCGATCAACCTGCGCCAGGACGACGAGGGCCGGGACGACGAGCTGATCGGCGCCGAGCTGGTCTCCGCCGACGACGACCTGCTGCTGATCTCCCGCAAGGCCCAGTCGATCCGGTTCACCGCGACGGACGAGGCGCTGCGCCCGATGAGCCGCGCCACCTCCGGCGTGAAGGGCATGGCCTTCCGCGAGGACGACGAACTCCTCTCGATGAACGTGATCCGGCCGGGTACCTTCGTGTTCACGGCCACCGACGGCGGCTACGCCAAGCGCACGTCGGTCGACGAGTACCGTGTCCAGGGACGCGGAGGCTTCGGCATCAAGGCGGCGAAGATCGTCGAGGGCCGGGGCTCGCTGGTCGGGGCCCTGGTCGTCGAGGAGACCGACGAGATCATGGCCATCACCCTCTCGGGCGGCGTGATCCGGACGAGGGTTTCCGAGGTCCGTGAAACCGGACGTGACACCATGGGCGTCCAACTGATCAACCTCGGAAAGCGCGACGCGGTGGTGGGCATGGCCCGCAACGCGGAGGCGGAGGACGAGGACACCGCGGAGGGCGAGGCCGACGAGGCCCAGGCCGCCGCGGACACGACGACGGCGGACGGCACGGCCGACCAGGCCTGACCGCACGTCCGGGCGGCCGGCGCAGCCCTCCCCGAGGGGCGCGCCGGCCGCCGACCGGCGCCGGCCCACCTGGCCGGGGCCGGCCGACAGACGATGACCGGGCGGCGGCGGCCTCCCGGGAAGGAACGGCGGGAGGACCAGGGTGAGTGGAGCCACGGGCGGAGCGGGAGGTGCCGCGGGCGGAGCTCCGGGTGCCGCGCAGGGCGGAACGCCCTACAGCGGCGTACCGCAGCCTCCGGCCGAGCACCAGGCCGCTTCCACCTCGCTGATGCCCCCCGTCGCCTCAGCCGGCCAGCCCGGCTCCGGCGGCACCGGCGGCGGCTTCGCCGCGGGCGGCGGCACCGCGCCTGCCGCTCCGCCGGCCCCGAGCGCCCCGCCCGCGGCGGGCGGCTACTCGCAGCCGACCACCTACTCCAAGGGCCAGCCCACGCCGGCCCGCGGCACCCGCGTCCCCGGCGCGGCGGCGCAGTCCGCCCCGGCCGCGCGCCGGCCCTCCGGCAGCCCCGGCTCCGCCGCCGGTGCCGGCGGCCGCGTCCGCAAGGCCCGGCTGCGGGTGATCAAGGCCGACCCGTGGTCGGTCATGAAGGTCAGCTTCCTGCTGTCGCTGGCCGTCGGCGTGGTCATCATCGTGGCCTCCGCCGTGCTGTGGATCGTCCTCAACGCGCTCGGCGTCTTCGACTCGCTGACCAGCACGCTCAAGGACGTCACCGGCTCGGACACCTCCGGCGGCTTCGACCTCATGGAGTACATCGGCTTCGGCCGGGTGATGGTCTTCACCACGCTGATCGCCATCATCGACGTCGTGCTGATGACCGCGCTCGCCACCCTCTCGGCGTTCATCTACAACACCGCGGCCGGCTTCACCGGCGGTGTCGAGCTGACCCTCGCCGAGGAGGACTGACCTCCACCCCCCTCCCTTCCTGATCGCTGACACCGGGTCAGTTCCCGGGAACAACGCGGGCCCCGACGGCTGTTGCAGCTGTCGGGGCCCGCTGGCATCCGGGTGACAGCGCCACCGCCCCGGCGTGCCGGACGGCCCTGCGGCCCCGGGCGGCGGTTGGCTGTGGCGGTGCCGGGGGCGCCCGGACTGTCCGGTATGGCTGCTCGGAGGTGTCTGATGGCCGAGGTCGCGACGGAGCTGGTCGGTGCGGTGGAGTCACTGCTCGGTGCCCGGATCCCGGTGCGCCTGACGGCCTGGGACGGCAGCACCGCCGGCCCGCCCGGCGCCCCCGGACTCGTCCTGCGCAACCGGCGCGCCCTGCGCCGCCTGCTCTGGCACCCGGACGAGCTCGGCCTCGCCCGCGCCTACGTCTCCGGGGACCTCGACACCGCCCCGGACACCGACCTCTACGAGGTGCTCTCCGCCGTCGGCCGGTTCTCCGACCGCACCGACGTCCACCGGCCCGGCCTCGCCGACGTCCTCTCGGGCCCCGGGCGGCGCGCCCTGCGCACCGCCCTCCGGGCGGGCGCCCTGGGCCCGCAGCCCGCTCCCCCGCCGGAGGAGGTCACCAAGGGCCACGGGCGCGCCCACAGCCGCCGCCGGGACCGCGAGGCCATCAGCCACCACTACGACGTCGGCAACGACTTCTACGGGCTCGTCCTCGGCCCCAGCATGGTCTACTCGTGCGCCTACTGGACGCCCGGGGCGAAGAGCCTGGAGGCCGCCCAGGAGGCCAAGCTCGACCTGATCTGCCGCAAGCTGGGGCTGCGGCCCGGCCTGCGGCTGCTCGACGTGGGCTGCGGTTGGGGCTCCCTGCTGCTGCACGCGGCCCGGCACCACGGCGTCAGCGCGGTGGGCGTCTCCATCTCCGCCGAGCAGGTGGAGTACGCACGCCGCCGGGTCGCCGACGCCGGGCTCGCCGACCGGATCGAGATCCGGCTGCAGGACTACCGGGAGATCCCCGACGGCCCCTTCGACGCGATCTCCAGCGTCGGCATGGCCGAGCACGTCGGTGCCGTCCAGTACCTCGGCTACGCCCGCGGCCTGTACGGGCTGCTCGCCCCCGGCGGCCGGCTGCTCAACCACCAGATCTCCCGCCGCCCCGACCGCCCCGGCGAGCCCTACGCCCCCAGCCCCTTCATCAACCGGTACGTCTTCCCCGACGGCGAGCTCGCGCCGGTGGGCAGCACCGTCTCCCTCCTGGAGGAGGCCGGCTTCGAGGTCAGGGACGTCGAGTCGCTGCGCGAGCACTACGCACTGACCCTGCGCGAGTGGGTGGCCAACCTGGAGGCGCACTGGCAGACGGCGGCCCAGCTGGCCGGCCGCGGCCGTGCCCGGGTGTGGCGGCTGTACATGGCCGCCTCGGCCGTCGCCTTCGAGGAGAACCGGATCGGCATCAACCAGGTGCTCGCCGTCCGCACCACCGAGGCCGGTGCCAGCGGCCTCCCCGCCACCCGTGAGCAGTGGCTCGCCGAGGCCCGCCACAGCTCCGACCGGCCCCGGTCGGAGCACCCGGCCGATACGGATTTGGGAGATCGGCCGTCGGTCCGCTAATCTTTCAGTGCGGCAAGGGGCTATAGCTCAGACGGTTAGAGCGCTTCCCTGATAAGGAAGAGGCCACAGGTTCAAGTCCTGTTAGCCCCACCTGCACGAGAGGCCCGGATGATTCGTCATCCGGGCCTCTTGCTTTGCCCGTTGTGGCGGCGAGCCGCGCCGACGGCGGGGGAGGCCGTGGGCCGGTCCACCGGGGGGGGCGGGCCGGGCGCGGTCCGGCCACCCGGGTGGGGCGCGGCCGCCGACCGGGTGAACCGCCTCCCTGGACCTTTCGTCCCGGGCCCGGCAGGCTGGTGCCGAGGGGCACGGGTGCGGGACGGGAGGCGGTCGGCGCGTGGCGATCTTCTGGGCGATGAGCCTGCCCGGGCTGGTGTGCGCCCTGGTGGCGCTGGCCGTGGTGGACCAGCTGGCCCTGCGGGCGCGCCGGGCCGGGCGGCTGCCGTGGCGCGGTGCGGGCCGCGAGGGCCAGATCTCGGCGACCGGGTTCGAGCAGCTGCACGCCCAGTTCGCCGCGGGCAAGCAGCACGAGCTGAAGCAGCGCGGCACCACGCTGATGCTCCGCGACGAGGAGGGCGACGGGGCCCCGCCCCGCGGCGGCGTCGACCTGCGGCGCGGCACCGCGGTGCTGTCCGCCCGTTCGGGCGCCGACGGCCGCCGCTAGGAGCCGTCGCGTCAATCGGGCACGGGGGGAGCGGCGTTGGACGCGGTGGCGGGCCGCTCGGAAGCGGGTTACCGGTGTGTATCATCGGCCGCAGGGCGGTCCGTCGGCCCGACCGCCCTTGATGCTCGTACATCCGATCTGCAAGAAGGACGAGGTCCCGCGGTGAAGAAGCTTCTCCTGGTCGCCCTGGTCGCCCTCGGCGGCTTCTTTGTCTACCGTCAGGTCCAGGCGGACCGCGCCGAGCAGGACCTGTGGACCGAGGCCACCGACCCGGTCCCGGCCGGTCGCTGAGACCCTGGACGATCTTCGTCGGTCCCGGTCCGGCCGGTCCGGCCGGGGCCGCGGTCGGCGGCCCGCTCAAGATTTCCGTCGGGAGCGGGTACGCTAGTGCGCAGTGCACGGCATTCGTGTGCTGTTGCTGGGGCTTTAGCTCAGTTGGTAGAGCGCTGTCTTTGCATGGCAGATGTCAGGAGTTCGAATCTCCTAAGCTCCACACACCGATCGGCCGCTGACCTGGAATCAGGTCGGCGGCCGATCGTCGTTTCCGGGGAACGCGTGGGCCGTGCCCCCGGGGGATCCGTCCGGAGAGCCCGCGGGGGTCAGTGCGGCTTGCGCGGGTCGTGCGGCTTGGGCCGCTCCTCGTCCGGCTGGCTCGGCGGTGGGGTGGGCATGGGGGCGTCGTCGTCGCCCTGCTGGTCGTGCGGGACGGAGCCGTTGACCGGGGCGTCCGCGGCGGTCGCCGCCGTGCCGGTCGTGGCGGCGCCGGTCGTCGTGCCGGTTCCGGTGGCGGCGCCCTCCGCGGTGCCGTTGTGCGCGTCCGCCGGGGGTTCGACCAGCCACTCCGGGTTGTTCTGCTTGCGCCACCACTGCCAGGCGCAGACGCCGGCGCCGATCGCGACGACGCCGCCGACCGCGAGGCCGGTCGCCCAGCCGCTGCGGTTCTCCTTCTTGATGTTCTTGGCGGCCAGCTCGCTGATCTCGGAGGCGGTCACGTGGCCCTGCAGCGCGGTGAGCGCCGCGGCGCCGCGGACCTGGGCCTCATGGGCGACCGGGACGACGGTGGCCCTGGCGCCGCTGTACGCGTCGGTGACCTTGGGGCCGAGGGTGGCCTTGGCCTGCCCGGCGGCCTTCGCTGCGTTGATCTTGGCGGCCAGCGCCGCCTCCTGGGCGCGGTGGACGGCCTTCAGGGTGCTCTGCTGCGCGCCCGGGGGCAGCGAGAGGAAGGCTTGCTCCAACTGCGGAGCGACGTGCTTGGCGTACTGAACGCGGGCCGCCTGCGCGGCCTGGGTGGCGCTGCTGCGGGCCTGTGCACCGGCCGCCGCGGCCTTCGGCCCGAGCGCCTCGACGGCCGGGCCGAACCGCTGCCTGGCCTCGTCCGCGTAGTGGAGCGCGGCGTCCTTGGCGGTGACGGCGTAAGCGGCGGCGGCTTCCTTGTTCCAGCCGGCGTTCTCGCGCGCTGAGTCCAGACGGGTCACGGGCTTCTCCTCTTCGGTGGCGTCCGGTATGCACATTTCCACCTCTTTCGAGATCATGCATCCCGTTACGGCGGGGGGCACGCCGGGCTGGGCCGTCCGCGGGGCCCGTGGGATGATTCCGGTGCCGAGTGACCGGAGCGACCCGGGGTGACACCCGGAACGAAGGAGGACGGTCGTGGCCCACGTGCGCACGGCGACCCTGAGGACGGACCAAGGCGACATCGTGGTCGACCTCTTCCCCTTCCACGCCCCGCGGACGGTGGCGAACTTCGTCGAGCTGGCCGAGGGCACCCGCGAGTGGGTGGACCCGGAGTCCGGCGAGAAGGTGGCGAGGCCGTTCTACGACGGCACCGTCTTCCACCGGGTGGTCGGCGGCTTCATGATCCAGGGCGGCGACCCGCTGGGCGACGGCACCGGCGGCCCCGGCTACGCGTTCGCCGACGAGTTCCACCCGGAGCTGGCGTTCACCAAGCCGTTCCTGCTCGCGATGGCCAACGCCGGCCCGGGCACCAACGGCTCGCAGTTCTTCATCACGGTCGCGCCGGCCACCCGGCTGACCCGCAAGCACACGATCTTCGGCGAGGTCACCGACCCGGCCGCCCGGGAGGTCGTGAAGAGGATCGCCGCCGTGGCGACCGACGGCGACGACCGTCCGCTGCGGCCCGTGGTGATCGAGTCGGTGGAGATCACCCGGCGCTGAGCCGCCGGCAGTAGCCTGGACGGTCCCGGTGGTGCCCGCGCAGGGCGGCCGCCGGGACCTGTCACGAGGAGGGAATCCCGGATGCTTCCGGACGAGCCCGTACGTCCGCAGCCGGAGGGGCCGGCGCCGCTGCCGGGCTGCTACCAGCACCCCGAGCGGGAGACCGGGGTGGGGTGCTCCCGCTGCGGCCGGCCGATCTGCCCGGACTGCATGGTGAGCGCCTCGGTCGGGTTCCACTGCCCCGAGTGCGTGCGCGGCGAGGCCGCGGAGCGGCGGCCGGCCAGGACCCTCTTCGGCGGGCTCCCGGTGACGGACGGCGCGCTGGTCACCAAGGCACTGATCGCGGTCAACGCGCTGGTCTTCCTGGTGACGGAGTACCTCAGCCCGGAGTGGGGCGTCCGGCTGGCGATGCTCAGCGGAACGCACGCCGGGGCCCTCCCGGTGCGCTTCGGCGTCGCCGAGGGGCCGGGGGAGTGGTACCGGCTGGCCACCGCGGTCTTCGTGCACGCCGGGCCGTTCCACATCCTGATGAACATGGTCTCGCTCTGGGTGCTCGGTCCCCAGCTGGAGCGGGTGCTGGGACGGGTGCGCTACCTCGCGCTGTACCTGCTGTCCGGCCTGGCGGGGAACGCCTTCGCGTACGTGGTGACCGGGGGCAACGTCTACTCGGTGGGTGCGTCCGGGGCGATCTTCGGGTTGCTGGGCGCCACGGCGGTGCTGTTCCGGGTGACCCGGACGCCGCTCGGGCCGGTGATCGCCCTGCTGGTGTTCAACCTGGTGATCACCTTCTCGGTGTCGGCGATCGACTGGCGGGCGCACGTCGGCGGGCTGATCGCCGGCGCGGTCACCGGCGCGGGGCTGATGTACGCGCCGCGGGCCCGCCGGAACCTCGTCCAGGGGCTGACGGTGGCCGGCGTGCTGGCCGTGGTGGTGCTGATGGTCGTGGTGGAGACGGCCCGCCTGGGGGCCTGAGGACCGCCGTGGAACGGGTCGTTGTCCACAGTGCGCGGCGGGTTGTGCACAGCTCGTTCCACCATTGCTGTGCACTCGCCGGGTCTACGCGCGTCCCCCTCGGTGAATTCACGGTCCCGCGCAATGCGGGCCGCGGCCCGGCGGGGAAACGCGAACAGGTTATCCACAGGCTGGGGCGAGTTTTCCCCAGTGTGGATAACCGTGTGGATAAACGTACGATCGCCCGGACGGCGGGCAGCGAAACGCCGCCCCGGACGGACCGGGGCGGCGGCAGGCGGAACGGATGCGCCGCGCTGCTACTTCCACTGCGTCGAGACGCCGAATCCCGCCGCGATGAAGCCGAAACCGACCAGGATGTTCCAGTTGCCCCAGCTGCCGACCGGCCAGTCGCCGCTCGTCACGTAGTAGGTGACGATCCACACCAGGCCGATGAGGAAGAACGCCAGCATCAGCGGGGCGACCCAGCCGCGGCCGGAGCTGATCTTCACGGCGGTGGTGGCCGGCGGCGTGTAGTCGGCCTTCTTCCGGACTCGGGACTTCGGCACGAGGGGCTCTCCTGTCGATGCGCTGTGACCGCGCGGTGTGCAGCGGAGCGGGGCGGCTGTGTGGGGCCGGTCCGTAGCGGGAGACGTGCTCCGCACATGCCACCGGCGTCCGTTAGCGTAGTGGTTCGCCGGGTCTGAAGGAGATAAGGGTACGGTGCCTAATTCCATGATTCCCCCTTCTCCGGCAGTTCGCCGCCCCTCGCGCATCCGAATTGTCGGCCGTGCCCTGACCTGCACCGTTTTCGCGCTGGCCGGTCTGCTCTTCTACATCAGCGCCCGCACCGCCCAGGGCACCGACCTGCGCACCGACGACTCCCTGCTGCGGCTCAGCGACGTCATACAGCAGCGCAGCACCCAGAACCAGCAGATCCAGGCGCAGATCGGCGGGCTGCACGACCAGGTCGACCGGCTGGCCGGCGACCAGAGCCGGGACCCGGCCGACACCGCGCACCTGGACGCGCTGGAGCGGACGGCCGGACTGGAGCCGCTGCGCGGCCCCGGCCTCACCGTCACCCTCAACGACGCCCCGCCCAACGCCACCGCCCGCATCCCCGGCGTGCCCGACCCCGGCGTCAACGACCTGGTCATCCACCAGCAGGACATCCAGGCCGTGGTCAACGCGCTCTGGCGGGGCGGCGCCGAGGGCATCCAGGTCATGGACCAGCGGCTGATCGCCACCAGCGCGGTGCGCTGCGTCGGCAACACCCTGCTGCTGCAGGGCCGGGTCTACTCCCCGCCGTACGTGATCCGGGCGGTCGGCAGGACGGACGCCCTGCGCTCGGCGGTGGACGCCGACCCGGCCATCAAGAACTACCTGCAGTACGTCGCCGCCTACGGTCTGGGCTGGAAGGTCCAGGAGAGCGGCGACCTCACCGTCCCGGGCTACCAGGGCTCGGTGGATCTCTCGGCCCAGGCCGCTCGTTAGGGGTGCGGAAGGCGACGGACGGCGTGCCCCGGCGGTACGGCGTCTAATCTGGTCCCCGAACCCGATCCGAGGAGCTCGATGTACGGCTGGCTCTGGCGCCACCTGCCGGGGAACACCCCGGTCCGCGCGATCATCTCGCTGCTGCTCGTCCTCGGGGCGGTCTTCGTCCTGTTCACGTACGTCTTCCCGTGGGCCGAACCGCTGCTGCCCTTCGGCGACGTCACGGTGGAGAGCGGCACCGGCTGACCGGCCGCCGCCCCCCCGTCCCTTGCCCGATCCGCACCCGGACCCACCCCAGGAGAAGCACGCATGAGCTCCGCCGGCTCGCCCCGGATCCTCGTGGTCGACAACTACGACAGCTTCGTCTTCAACCTCGTCCAGTACCTGTACCAGTTGGGCGCCACCTGCGAGGTGGTGCGCAACGACGAGGTGACCGTGGAACACGCCGTGCGCCGCGCCGGGGACGAGGGCTTCGACGGGGTGCTGCTCTCCCCCGGCCCCGGCACCCCGGAGGAGGCCGGCGTCTGCGTCGAGATGGTGCACCACTGCGCCTCGACCGGTCTGCCGGTGTTCGGCGTCTGCCTCGGCCTGCAGTCGATCGCCGTGGCCTACGGCGCCGTGGTGGGCCGCGCGCCCGAGCTGCTGCACGGCAAGACCTCGCTGGTGGAGCACGAGGACGGCGGCGTCTTCGAGGGCCTGCCCTCGCCGATGACCGCGACCCGCTACCACTCGCTGGCGGTCGAGCCCGGCACCGTGCCGGACGGCCTGGTGGTGACCGCACGGACGGAGAGCGGCGTGATCATGGGCCTGCGCCACCGCGAGCTGCCCGTCGAGGGCGTCCAGTTCCACCCCGAGTCGGTGCTCACCGAGGGCGGCCACCGGATGCTGGCCAACTGGCTCGCCGAATGCGGGTTCCCGGAGGCGGTCGGACGGTCCCGCGGGCTCGCCCCGGTCATCGGCCGGAGCTGACGCGGTGACCGCCGTACGCCCGGAGGGGGGCGGTCAGCCGGGTCGGGGGGCCGACGACTGGGGCGTCTACGAGTCCGCCGACCCGCCGCAGCCGTTCCCGCAGCAGACCCCGCCGCAGCCGGGGTCCCACCGTGACGCGGCGCCGGGCGGGCGGGCCGAACCGCAGTTCGACGGCCCGCGGTTCGACGACCGGACGATGCAGCTGCGGACGGTGCCCGAGGCGGCCGTGCCCGCGGCGCCCGTGCCGAACACCGCCCCCGGGGGCCGCGCCGAGCGCCGCCGGGCGGCGAGCGGGCTGGGCGCCCCCGGCACCGGCCGGCGCCGGGCCCCGGGCGGTTCCGGCGCCGCCGCCCGGCCGCGGCCGCAGGAGAAGAAGCGTGTCGTCGTGGCCCGGGCGGTCGGCGAACTCTTCATCACCCTCGGCCTGGTGATGCTGCTCTTCGTCGCCTACCAGCTGTGGTGGACCAACGTGCAGGCCGATGCCTCGGCGAACGCCGCCGGGGACCGGCTGGAACAGCAGTGGAACAGCGCCCCGCAGCCCACCGGGACGCCCGCGCCCGGTGCGGTGCCCGCCGGGCAGTTCGAGCCAGGCAAGGGCTTCGCGCTGCTGTACATCCCCAAACTGGGCCTCAAGTACCCGATCGCCGAGGGCACCCAGAAGCAGCAGGTGCTCGACAAGGGCCTGGTCGGCCACTACACGGGCACCGCGATGCCGGCGGACAAGGCCGGCAACTTCGCGATCGCCGCGCACCGCACGACGCACGGTCAGCCCTTCCGCAAGATCGGCCAGTTGGCGCCCGGCGACAAGATCGTGGTGGAGACCGCCACCGCCTTCTACACCTACGAGGTCGCCGGCGGCATCCCGGAGACCCCGCCGACCAACGTGACGGTCATCCAGGCCGTCCCCAAGGGCTCGCCGTTCACCCAACCGGGTCGTTACATCACGCTGACCACGTGTACACCCGAGTTCAGTGCCCGTGGACGCCTGATCGTGTTCGGGAAGATGCTCGAGGAACGGCCGAGGAGCCAGGGCAAGCCCGCCGCGCTCACCGGCTGATCCCGCACCCCGGGAGGCCCCGTCGTGAGTCCTGTGTCCGTCGGTCGTCGGATCCGCGCGGCGGTCGGCGCCGCGGGCGAGCTGATGATCACACTCGGGGCGGTGATCGCCCTCTTCGCGGTGTACTCCGTCTGGTGGACGGACCTGGTCGCGGACCGGCAGACCGCGCAGCAGGCGGCCCGGCTGCGGGCCGGCTGGAGCGCCCCGCCGCCCGCCTGGGGCCGGGCCCGGTCCGCCGGCGCCGTGGGCTTCCTGCACGTCCCCGCGCTGGGCCGGGGCAACGAGGTGCTGATCCGGGCCGGCACCGGTGCCGACGTCCTGGACACCGGCGTCGCCGGCCTCTACGAGGCACCGTACCGCTCCGCGATGCCCTGGGACCCGGTCGGCAACGTCACCCTGGCCGCGCACCGGGACGGGCACGGCGCCCGCTTCCACGACCTCGACCGGCTCGGCCCCGGCGACCCGCTCGTGATCGAGACCGACGACCACTGGTACGTCTACCGGGTCGACGGCGTCCTGCCGCAGACCTCCCCGGACGACACCGGCGTCATCGCCCCCGTCCCCGAGCGCTCGCCGTACACCCGGCCCGGCCGCTACCTCACCCTGACCACCTGCACGCCGGTGTACACCTCGCTGTACCGGCTGGTGGTGTGGGGGAGCCTGCAGCGGGTCGAGCCGGTGGACGCCCGCCGCACCCCGCCGCCCGAACTGACGGCCTGAAGGGCCGCTGCGGCGGTTCGGGGAACGCGGAAGGGGCCGCGCGGTGTGCGCGGCCCCTTCCGTGAGGCGTCAGTCCGTCAGTTGCCCGTGGGCGGGCCGTCGCCCGGCCGGGTGGTCAGACGGACGACCGAGCCCGCGTCGACCGGGGTGCCGGACGGCGGGTCGCTGCTCAGCACGATCGCGTTGTCGTCCTGCGGGCCGAAGACGACCTGCGGCTGGAGGCCCTTCTGGGTCAGCAGCGAGAAGGCCTGCTTGTAGGTCTTGCCCACGAGGATCGGCACCGAGGGCTTCTCCGCCAGCTTGCCGACCGTGATGGTGACCTGGGCGCCCTTCCTCAGCTGGCCGCTCTTCGGGTTCTGGTCCAGGACGACGTCCACCTGGGCCGGGTCCGTCACCGACTGGGTGGCGACCTTGACCGTCAGGCCGGCGTCGGTGATCGCCTGGCTGGCCGCGTCCTTGGTCTGGCCGGTCACCGGCGGCACCGCGACCTTGCCGGCGCCGCCGGAGATGGTCAGGGTGATCTGCGTGCCCGCCGCGGCCTTGCCGTTCGGGCTGTATGAGATGACCTTGTCCTGGGCGACCGAGTCGTCGTTCTTGATCTCGGTCTTGACCGTGAAGCCCTTGCCCGTCAGCGTCGTGGTCGCCGCGTCCACCGACTGGCCGGTGACGTCCGGGATGTCCGTCTCCACCGGGCCCGAGGACAGGTGCACCTTGATCGGCGTGTTGACGTCGATCTGCGAGTTGGCGACCGGCTCCTGGGTGCAGACCTGATCCTTCTGGATCTTGGCGTCCTGGCAGGCGGTCGGGGTGCCCTGCTGCACCTGCAGCTTCTCGTTCTGCGTCTTCGCCTTCGCCTGCGCGTCGGCGAAGCTCAGGCCGACCAGGTTCGGCGCGGTCGTCTTGCCGCCGCCACCACCGCTGTTCAGCATCGCCTGCACGACGAAGAACGCACCCACCAGCACCAGCACGGCCGCGACGGCCAGCACGATCCAGGAGGTGTTGTTCTTCTTCTGCTGGCTCTGCCGGCGGCTGCCGCGGCCGTAGTTGTCGTCGTCCTCGTAGCCGCCCCGGCCGCCGGAGCCGCCGTAGCCGTCGTCCTGCGCCTGGGGCGGGTAGCCGTAGCCCGGCTGCTGGGAGCCGACCTGCGGCAGCATCGTGGTCGGGCCGGCCGCGCCCTGCTGCGGCAGCAGGTTGGTCTGGCCGTACGGGTCGTACTGCGCGGCGCCGCCCTGGTCGTAGCCGTACCCGGCGCCGCCCATGCCGTACGCGGCGGCCTGCTGGGCCGCGGCCACCGGCAGGCCGTCGAGGAAGCGCTCGATGTCGTCGCGCATCTCGTCGGCGCTCTGGTAGCGGTAGTCGCGCTCCTTGGCGAGCGCCTTCAGCACGATCGCGTCGACCTCGGGGCGGACCTCCGGGTCGAACGCGGACGGCGGCTGGGCCTCCTCCCGCACGTGCTGGTACGCCACCGCCACCGGCGAGTCGCCGACGAACGGCGGGCGCACGGTCAGCAGCTCGTACAGCAGGCAGCCGGTGGAGTAGAGGTCGGAGCGGGCGTCGACCGTCTCGCCCTTGGCCTGCTCGGGGGAGAGGTACTGGGCGGTGCCGATGACGGCCGAGGTCTGCGTCATCGTCATGCCGGCGTCGCCCATCGCCCGGGCGATGCCGAAGTCCATCACCTTGACGTTGCCCTGGCGGGTCAGCATCACGTTGGCGGGCTTGATGTCGCGGTGGACGATGCCGGCGCGGTGCGAGTACTCCAGCGCCTGCAGGATGCCGATCGTCATCTCCAGCGCGCGCTCCGGCAGCAGCCGGCGGCCGGAGTGCAGCAGCTCGCGCAGGGTCGAGCCCTCGACGTACTCCATCACGATGTACGGGATGGAGATCCCGTCGATGTAGTCCTCGCCGGTGTCGTACACGGCGACGATCGCGGGGTGGTTCAGCGAGGCCGCGGACTGCGCCTCGCGGCGGAAGCGGGCCTGGAACGACGGGTCGCGTGCCATGTCCGCGCGGAGGGTCTTCACGGCGACCGTGCGGCCGAGCCGGGTGTCATGGGCCAGGTAGACCTCGGCCATGCCGCCGCGTCCGAGGACGCCGCCGAGCTCGTACCTGCCGCCGAGGCGACGAGGCTCTTCCATAGTTCCGACCCTCTCCCTCACCGGGTGGTGAGGATGTGACGTAGGTGACCCCGCACGCACTGTTGGACGCTTGCCACCGCCACAGCGGTTCTGCGGCGCCGACCCCGCGGCCGGAGCCGCGGCTCAGCAGTGGGTACACCCGCTGCTGGCGGATACGCTACCGGGCGAACCCGTGGCAACCCGAACAGCCTGCCAGCTGAGACCAGACCGGTATGCACCGGAACGGTCCCACTGTGACGATTCCCTCAGGTCGTCGGGCCTTCGGATCCTCGGGGCGGGCGCCCGCTGCTACTTGCCCTGCACCACCGCCTGCATGATGCTCTTCGCGATCGGGGCCGCGATCGAACCGCCGCTGATCTCGTTCCGGTCGCTGTCGCCGTCCTCGACCACGACCGCCACCGCGACCTGCTTGCCGTCCGCGCCCTTGGCGTAGGACATGAACCAGGCGAACGGCAGGCCGCTGTTGTCCTGGCCGTGCTGGGCGGTGCCGGTCTTGCCGCCGACCGTGACCCCGTCGATCTTCGCCTTGGTGCCGGTGCCGTTCTGCACCACCGACTCCATCAGCTGCTGCAGCTTCTGGGCGGTGGTCGCCGAGACCGCCTGGCTCATGACCTTCTCGGAGTGCTTGGACACCACCGCGAGGGTGCTGGACCGCTCCTGGTCGACCAGGTACGGCTCCATCAGCGTGCCGTTGTTGGCGATCGCCGCGGCCACCATCGCCATCTGCAGCGGGGTGGCCCGGGTGTCGTGCTGGCCGATGGCGTCCATCGCGGTGCCGTCCGGCGCCGAGTTGGACGGGAACACGCTGGCGGAGGCCCGGATCGGCACGTCCACCTTGGCGTTGTTGAAGCCGAACTTCTCCGCCTGCGCCCGGAGCTTCTGCCCGCCCAGCTCCGAACCGATCTTGCCGAAGACGGTGTTGCAGGACAGGTCCATGGCGTCCTGCAGCGTGGCGTTGGTGCAGGGCTCGGTCTTGCTGGCGTTCTTCAGCTCGGTCTTGGTGCCCGGCAGGAAGAACTGCTCCGGGGTGTCGGTCTTGTCCCCGGGGTTCTGGAACTTGCCGTCCTCGAACGCGGCGGCGGCGGTGACCAGCTTGAAGGTCGAGCCCGGCGGGTACGTCTCGCGCAGCGCCCGGTTCAGCAGCGGCTTGTTCGGGTCCGCGTTGACGGCCGTCCACGCGTCCTGGTCCGCCTTCGAGCTGCCGGAGAACTTGCCCGGGTCGTAGGACGGGGTGGAGACCAGGGCCAGGATCGCGCCGGTGCGCGGGTCGAGGGCGACCGCCGCGCCCTTCTTGTTGCCGAGGCCCTCGAAGGCGGCCTTCTGGGCCTTGGCGTCGATCGTGGTGACGACGTCGCCGCCCTTCTTGTCGTCACCGGTCAGCATGTCGAGGGTGTTCCGGAAGAACAGCCGCGAGTCGGTGCCGGCCAGGATGCCGTCCTCCAGCGACTCCAGCTGGCTGGTGCCGAAGGACTGCGAGGAGTAGCCGGTGACGTGGGCGTACATCGGGCCGTCGACCCAGCTGCGCTTGTACTTGTAGCGCAGGCCGTTGACGAAGTCCGAGTTGGTGACCGCCTGACCGCCGACGACGATGTTGCCGCGCGGATAGGCGTACCGGTCGTACTTGTTGCGGTCGTTGTTCTTGTTGGTCGCCCAGGCGTGCGCCTGGACGCCCTGCACCCAGTTGGTGCGCACCATCAGGGCGAGGACGAGGATCAGGCAGAAGACCGAGACCCGGCGGATGGGCTTGTTCACGTGTCGGATCCCTTTCAGGCCGAGGCCGGGGCGGTGGCCGGCTCCGGTTCGGCGGCCGGGCGGCGCGCACTGTCGCTGATCTTGAGCAGGATGGCGATCAGGGCCCAGTTCGCCACCACCGAGGAACCGCCCTGGGCGAGGAAGGGCATCGTCATGCCGGTCAGCGGGATCAGGCCGGTGACGCCGCCGGCGACCACGAAGACCTGCAGCGCGAACGCCGAGGACAGGCCCACCGCGAGCAGCTTGCCGAACGGGTCGCGGGCGGCGACGGCCGTCCGCAGGCCGCGCTGCACGATCAGGCCGTACAGCAGGAAGACCGCCATCATGCCGGTGAGGCCGAGCTCCTCGCCGAACGAGCCGAGGATGAAGTCGCTCTTCGCGGCGAACTGGATCAGCCACGAGCGGCCCTGGCCGAGGCCGCTGCCCGTGACGCCGCCGGAGCCGAAGGCCATCAGGGTCTGGCCGATCTGCTCGCTGGTGCCGGGCGGCGGCGGGTCGGCGAAGGCCGCCATCGGGTCGAGCCAGGAGTTGATGCGGGTCTGCACGTGAGACTCGACGGAGGCCACCACCGTGGCGCCGCCGATCGACATCACCAGGCCGAAGACGATCCAGCTGGTGCGCTCGGTGGCGACGTACAGCATCACCACGAACAGGCCGAAGAACAGGAAGGACGAGCCGAGGTCGGTCTCGAAGACCAGGATCAGGATCGACAGCAGCCAGACCACGATGATCGGGCCGAGGTCACGGCCGCGCGGCAGGTACAGGCCCATGAAGCGGCGGCTCGCCAGCGCCAGCGCGTCCCGCTTGACCATCAGGTAGCCGGAGAAGAACACCGTCAGGATGATCTTGGCGAACTCGCCGGGCTGGATCGAGAAGCTGCCGATGTGGATCCAGATCTTGGCGCCGAAGTCGCCCGCCCGGGCCGGGAAGAACGCCGGTGCGGCGAGCAGCACCAGGGCCACCGCCATCGAGATGTACGTGTACCGCTGCAGGATCCGGTGGTCCTTCAGCAGCACCATGACGCCGATGAAGAACGCGATGCCCAGGCCCGACCACATCAGCTGGTTCGCGGCCGCCGGGAAGTTGTTGGCGAGCAGCTTGCCGGCCTTGTCGAGCCGCCAGATCATCACCAGGCCCAGCCCGTTGAGCAGGGTGGCCAGCGGCAGCAGCAGCGGGTCCGCGTACGGCGCGAACCGGCGCATCAGCAGGTGCGCGACCAGCGCCAGGGCGCCCATGCCGAGGCCGTACGCCAGCATGCCGGCCGGCAGCGAGCCGTCCATCGCGAGGCCCACGTTGGCGTAGGCGAACATCGGCAGCACCACCGCGAAGCCGAGCATGGCCAGCTCGGTGTTGCGGCGGTTCGGCGCGTTCTGCGGCGTGATCGTGGTGTTGCCCCGCCGCGCGCCACGGCGGTCGGTGTCGCTGTTGCTCAGGTCAAAGGTGCTCACGTGTAGGCCGCTCCCCGACGGCTGAGTCCCCTGGCGGGGTCGGTGCTAGGGGGTCGGGCAGGAGGACGCCAGCTGCTTCTCCTGCTCGGTCAGTTCGGGCGTGGTGCCGGGGTTGCCGGTGCTCAGGGTGTCGGTGCTCGGACTCGGGCTCTGGCTGACCCCGGGGGCCGGGGTCTCGTTGCGGAAGCCCACCTGGGTCAGCGCCGTGCCGGAGGCCGACGGGGCGGCCGCCGACGCGGTCGGGCTCGGGCTCGCCCCGGGCTGCGGCGTCGCGCCGCCGCCGGTGGTGCCCTGCGCCGGCTTGGCGCCCTGCGCGACCTTCTTGCAGACCGAGGCCTGGGTGCCCAGGGTACGGACCTGCTCGCGGGCGTCCGCCAGGCTCTTCGCCTGGATGGTCTTGGTGACCTGCGTCCGCTGGTAGGTCGGCAGGAACCTGAGTTCGATGTCGTCGTGCTGCTCGTACACCGAGGACAGGCTCAGCCCGGCCAGCGACTGGTTGAGGCCGCGGTAGACCGCCACGCCCTCGCCGTCCGCACCGACGTAGTACTGGTCCTGCGTCCACTTCCAGCCGACGTACCCGCCGGCGCCCAGCAGGCCGAGCACGGCCAGCACCGCCAGCGAGACCTTCAGCTTCCGGCCCTTGCGCTTGCGCCGGGACGGGCGCTCGCCCTCGTACGGCTGCGCGTCGGCGCCGTAGCCCTCGGCCGCGCCGTAGCCGTCGTCCTCGTAGCCCTCGGCGGGGCCGAAGCCCGCCGCCTCGTAGCCGCTGGCCGGGCCGAACGCGCCCTGCGGGGCCTGCGGGCGGCCGAGACCGGCGGCGCGGCCGGCCGGGGTGTTCAGCAGGTTGTGGTCGCCGTGGTGCGGCTGCGCCTCGGCGACCGCGCCGACGACCACCGGGATGTCCGCGAGCTGGCCGCTCAGGGTGTCCGTGGCACCGACGTCGATGACGTCCGCCACGATGCAGGTGATGTTGTCCGGGCCGCCGCCGCGCAGCGCCAGCTGGATCAGCTCCTGGACGGTCTGCTGCGGGGCGTAGTAGCTCCCGAGCGTGGCCTCCAGGGTCTGGTGGCTGACCGGTCCGGACAGGCCGTCGGAGCAGATCAGGTAGCGGTCGCCGGCCCGCACCTCGCGGATCGACAGGTCGGGCTCGACCTGGCCGCGGCCGTCCAGCGCGCGCATCAGCAGCGACCGCTGGGGGTGCGTCTCCGCCTCCTCCGGCGTGATCCGGCCCTCGTCCACCAGCCGCTGGACCCACGTGTGGTCCTGGGTGATCTGGGTCAGCGAGCCGTCCCGCAGCAGGTACGCCCGGGAGTCGCCGATGTGCACCAGGCCCATCCGCTGGCCCGTCCACAGCATCGCGGTGAGGGTGCAGCCCATGCCCTCCAGCTGCGGGTCCTCCTCGACCATCTGCCGCAGCCGGTCGTTGGCGCCCTGGACGGCGTCGCCGAGCAGGGTCAGCAGGTCGGCACCGGGGACGTCCTCGTCCAGCCTGACGATCGAACCGAGCACCTCCGAGGAGGCGACCTCGCCGGCCGCCGCGCCGCCCATGCCGTCGGCGACGGCGAGCAGCCGCGGACCGGCGTAGCCGGAGTCCTCGTTCCCCTCCCGGATCAGGCCCTTGTGGGAGCCGGCGGCGAAGCGCAGCACCAGGCTCATGCCGTCGCCGCCCCCTTCCGGGCCCGGGCGGTGACGACCGTGCCGTGGGCGCGCACGGCAGCGGCAGCGCGGCGCCCGCGCTCCCGGCTGGTCTTGGACGGGGTGGTGTCCCTCATGCGCCGCTACTTCCGCAGTTCGATGACGGTCCGGCCGATACGGATCGGCACGCCGGGCTGGAGCGGCATCGGCGCGGTGAGCCGCTGCCGGTCCAGATACGTGCCGTTGGTGGAGCCTAGATCCTCCACCGTCCACTGCCCAGTCTGATCCGGGAAGATCCTGGCATGGCGGGAGGAGGCGTAGTCGTCGTCCAGCACGATCGTCGAGTCGTGCGCCCGGCCGAGCGTGATGGTCTGCCCCTGCAGGGCGACGGTGGTGCCGGCCAGCGAGCCCTGCACGACCACGAGGTGGGTCGGCGCACCGCGGCGCTGGCGCGGCTGCGGCGGCGCGGCGGCCTGCCCGCCCTGCTGGGGCGGACGGCCCGTGGACGCGGTGGCGGCCGCGGTCCGCCGCGCCGTGCGCGGGTTGACCTTGGTGCCGAACAGGTCGCTGCGGATGACCTGGACCGCGACGATGACGAACAGCCACAGCACGGCGAGGAAGCCCAGCCGCATGACCGTGAGGGTCAGTTCTGACATGAGTGGCCCGCTCTACCCTTCGACCTGTCGGTAGACGATGGTGGTGGACCCGAGGACGATTCGGGAGCCGTCGCGGAGCGTAGCGCGCTGGGTGTGCTGTCCGTCCACCACGATGCCGTTGGTGGACCCGAGGTCGAGCACCATCGCGGGCGTCCCCGGCCGGATCTCCGCGTGCTTGCGGGAGACCCCGGGGTCGTCGATCCGGATGTCCGCCTCGGTGGAGCGGCCGAGCACGCACGCGTTGCCCGTGATCTGGTGCCGGGCGCCGTTGACCTCCACCCAGCGGCGGGTGTTCGCACCGCTGTGGCCGGCACCCGGGAAGGGGCGGACGTTCCCGCCGGCCGCGGGCGGACCCTGCGGCGCCGCCGGGGGAGCGGCGGGCGGCGGCGGCGCACCGTACGGCGCCGCGCCCTGCTGCTGCCACGGCGCACCGGGCGCGGGCGGGGTCGGCCGCCGCTCGTAGCCGCCCGGGGCGGCCGGCGGCTGCGGCACCTGCGCCGCGGGCTCCTCTCCGGCCAGGGTGCGGCTGCGCACCCGGTACAGGCCGGTGTCCAGCTCGTCGGCCTTCTCCAGGGTCACCTGGAGCGGGCCCATGAAGCTGTAGCGCTGCGCCTCGGCGTACTCGCGGACCATGCCGGCGAGCTCGGTGCCGAGCTGGCCGGCGTACGGGCTGAGCCGCTCGTAGTCGTGCGGGCTGAGCTCGACGATGAAGTCGTTCGGGACGACCGTGCGGTCGCGGTTCCAGATGGTCGCGTTGTTGTCGCACTCGCGCTGGAGCGCGCCGGCGATCTCGACCGGCTGGACCTCGGACTTGAACACCTTGGCGAAGGTGCCGTTCACGAGACCCTCGAGCCGCTGCTCGAACTTCTTCAGGACTCCCACGGGGCACCCCCTTCCAGGGCGTCGGCCGGGCCGCGCTCGCGGGCCGGGTTGCGGTTTTCCGTACTGATCGTATCCACGTCGGGCCCATCCGTACGGTTCCCGGGAACGTGGTCCCGGGGCGTGAGACCGGGCACACCGCCCGCCACCTGCCCGGCAGGGGGCCGGGCGGGGGCGTGCGCCGGGTGCGGACAGCCGTGCGGAGGGAGCCGCACGGCATGCGGGAGGTACCCGCAGCGGGCCCCGGTCATCCCTCGGTCACCCGTTCGTCCGCCCCGCGTCGGAGCGGTTCCCCGGGGTGCGGGGGAACGGATTCGGAGGTAGCCCGCAGGCCGTGCTAATGTTTTCCACGTCGGAAGGGGCGCCCGAGAGGGAGCCGAACGGAAGACCGGGCGAGATGCGGTAAGGTTCTCGTCAGGTCGGAAGAGCGGAAAGCATCTTACGGCAGCACCCATGCGCGGGTGGCGGAATAGGCAGACGCGCTGGATTCAGGTTCCAGTGCCCGAAAGGGCGTGGGGGTTCAACTCCCCCCTCGCGCACAGCGAAGCCCCGCAGATCTTCGGATCTGCGGGGCTTTCTCGTTTTTCGGCGACGACACCCGCGGCAATTCCCCTCCGTGCGGACGGTCGGGGCGGGCGGCGGAATTCCCGCCGGGCACGGCCGCACCCGGGGCGCGGCCGGTGCCCGGGGTTCAGTCCGCGGCGGCCGGGAGGGCGGCCCGGACGGTGAAGCCGCCGTCCGCGGTGGGACCGGCCACCAGGGTGCCGCCGAGCAGCTGGGCCCGTTCGCGCAGGCCGACCAGTCCGTGCCCGCCGCCGGGCAGCACCGGCCGGTCGGAGGCGTCCTCGGGCGGCGGCGCGTTCCGCACCTCGACCAGCAGCCGGGAGCCGCCGCCCGCCACCCGGACGGACACCGCGGCGCCGGGCGCGTACTTGGTGATGTTGGTCAGCGCCTCCTGGACCGTCCGGTACGCGGCCCGCTCCACCGCCTCCGGCCAGTGCCGGCCGCCGGTGGAGAGGTCGCTGGTCACCGGCAGGCCGCTGCCGTCGATCAGCTTCGGCAGGTCGGCCAGCCGCGGCTGCGGGGCGAGCGGCTCGGAGGGCTCGACGCCCGCGGCGCGCAGCACCCCGACCATCTGGCGGAGCTCCTGGAGGGTGCGGACGGCCAGCTCGCGGATGGTCGAGGCGGTGTCCTTGGCGGCCGGGTCGCCGGTGGACACCTGCAGCGCACCGGCCTGGATGGAGATCAGGCTGACCTGGTGGGAGACCACGTCGTGCATCTCGCGGGCCAGCCGGGCCCGCTCGGTGGCCAGCACCCGCTCGGCGAGCAGCCGGCTCTCGCGCTGCTGGCCGCGGGTGAGCTCGTCGAGGCGGTGGGCGAGCTCGCGCCTGGTGCGGGCGAGCAGACCGAGCGCGGCGGGCCCGGCGGCCAGCATCACGCACTGGATGGCGTACAGCGCGTTGTCCCGGTCGAGGGCGAGCGGGTGGTCGGCGAGCGGCCAGTGGAAGAACTCGACCAGGGCGAAGGCGGTGGCGCAGGCCGCGGTGACCCTCAGCGCCGCCCGCTGCGCGGCGACCGTGTAGACCGCGGTCATCGGCGCCAGCCAGATGTAGTTGACGAACGCCCCGGGCAGGGTGAGCAGCAGCACCGC
>NZ_JBFBJY010000038.1:0-75143 GCF_040702125.1 Kitasatospora sp. NPDC085895
ACTCCTCCGGATACGGAGACTTCCGTCCCACCTGGACATCCCTTCCTGGATCAAAGATCCATTGTCAGGGTGTCCACTCCACAGGTTCAGCCTCACTCCTCCTCGCTGAGATAGCTGATGTCGGTCAGCGGGTGTTGGGCACCGGGCTCCAAAATGGTGATACCGAAACGCTCGAAGGGGTGCCCGCGTCCCGCCCACTGAGCTGTCGCCAGGATCTGCACATCCTCCGGCACGGGACGACCGCCCAGCCGCTCCCGGGAGAACTCCGCCAAACGCTCGTCGAACACGGACGAATCCTCTCGCTGCCCAAGATGACACCCCAGCCACAGGCTAGGACGCGCCCCTGACAGCTGCGATCCGCCGCGGCTCGGCGGCTGCGGGGGTGGTGGCGTGGGCGGGGACGGCGAGCAGCAGGGGGCCGCGGCTGCGGCGAGGGCGGTGCGGAGTCGCACGAGGGGTCCTTGGCGTGGCGGGTGGGCTGCCCGGTCCAACGCGCGGGCCCGGCCGGGGTGTCGGCCGGATCGGTCGTGGTCATCCGAATGCGGGCAGGATCCCGCGCACGGCCCCGGCGGGGGTGGTCGGTGGTGCGGGCCGCCTGGTTCAGGAGCCGGCGGAGAAGGTCAGCCCGCCGTCGGCCAGGGGGCGGCGCGCGGGCTCTCGGCGTCGACAACATCAGCCCGCGCACAGTGACCGACTGGGTCGAGGTCGGGCTCCTGGCCAACCCCGAGTTCTGGAAGACCACTGCCAACGGGAGCGACCCCCGCGTCTTCCCGCCCGGGCAACGGCGGCTGTTCACCAAGCTGCTCCTCGCCCGGCAACGCTCTCCCCTCAAGCGGGTCCCGATGCGGACCCTCGTGCGACCGGTCCTGGCCGTGTGGCTGGCCGACAATACCGTCGTCGGCACACGGCAGGCCAAGCGTGCCTGGAGCACGCATGCCAAGGCCGTCGGTGTCAGCACGGCGGCCAGACGCAAGGAGAACGCGCGCCGGTTCGTCGAGCGGATCGCTCACCCCTCCGCCAGCTATCAGGCCCTCCGCACGGCGATGATGAGGCTCGAAGAGAGCGAACGGACACGCCAGCCCGACTGGGGCAAGGTGGAGGCTGCGGTGGCCGCTGTTGCCTCCCCCTGGCCAGCGCTGCCCGGTGTTCCCCGGATCGAGCGCGGCCTCGGCGCGGCCTGGGCGCCGGTGACCACAGCCCAGCTCCTCGCCCTGCGGCGGGTCACCTTCGACGTCACGCGCAAGCTGGCGGCCGAGACCATTCGCGAGGAAGTGCTCCACGCCGCCCGGGAGGTCCATCGCACGCACTGGGCGGACTACAACCGGTCCATGCGTCCGGTCCTGCACGCCGCCCCTGCGACGCGCCCTCTCGCCGAACGGCCAGAGACCGTCGAAGGGCAGATCATCGAAGAACTCGATGCCTTCGTGGACACACTCGGCGGCGAAATGGGCCTCCTCGGCCCAGCACTGCGCGACGCCGCCCGCCGCCGCGCGTAGCCGACCTGCCGGCCACCTGCCGCGGGCAGACCGTGCATCCCGTCGAAGCCTGCACCCGGGACCGGGCGGCCGACAGCACACCGGCTGCAGGCCCACGTTCCGCCAGCGCCACCGGCGCCTCGCAGCCCCCTCAAGAAGGGTCAGCGGGCAGTCATGACGGTGAGCGGCTCGTTCGGACAGTCGGCGGTGAG
Organism: Kitasatospora sp. NPDC085895; assembly: GCF_040702125.1. Taxonomy (NCBI): domain Bacteria; kingdom Bacillati; phylum Actinomycetota; class Actinomycetes; order Kitasatosporales; family Streptomycetaceae; genus Kitasatospora; species Kitasatospora sp. NPDC085895. The sequence goes on from NZ_JBFBJY010000038.1 coordinate 1,688, forward strand.
CCGGTGCAGGGTGTCGGCCTCCGCCTGGTCGACCGTGAGGCCCCACCGGGTCTTGATCGCGGCCCAGTCGGCGAGGTACGTGCATCGGTACCCGGCGGCGGGCGGGAGCCAGTCGGTGACGTCCTTGTCGGCCTTGGAGCGGTTGGAGCGGGCGGAGACGGCGATCAGTGCGCGGGGCTCGTCCAGGTCGTTGGCGTAGGCCTCTCGCTCCTGCGCGCTCCAGGTCGAGGCACCGAGACCCAGGCTTCCGCGAGCGGCACCAGGTGGTCGACGTCCAGGAGCTTCGCATCCTGCAGCACCAGATCGTCGTACGGGGAGAACCACTCGCCGCCGCTCAGCGCGCACTTCGCCCCGACAACGGGCGCCTCGGTCGCCTCGGCGATCAACACCTCCTTGCGGGTGTCGCAGCCGTCCTTGTCCGCGTCGATCCAGTGCCGGAACGCGGTGCGCACGTATCTGGTGCGGTCCTCGTCCGCGACCGGCAGCGCGTCGATCGCCCCGTACAGCGTCGTCGTCACCACCTCCCCCGCCGCCCGGTGCGCAGCGGTCGGGGTGGTGGCGTGGGCGGGGACGGTGAGCAGCAGGGTGGCGGCGGCTGCGGCGGCGAGGACGGTGTGGAGGCGCACGGGGGTCCTTGGGCGGGCGGCGGGTGGTCGCCCGGTCCAACGCGCAGCTCCGGCCGGGGTGTCGGCCGGATCGATCGTGGTCATCCGAATGTGGCAACGGCCGGTGTCCGCTGCTGCGACGCCGGTTGTGGTCACGGGCGGGACGGTTGGTTCAGGCGGCGCCGGAGAAGGTCAGGCCTCCGTCGGCCAGGGGGCGGCGGGCCGGTGCGGGAGCCGGCTGTTCGGTGCTGGGCGGCGGGAGGAACAGGGTCCGGTCCACGGGCGGCAGCGGGCGCCGGTCGGCAGCCTGGGGCTGGTCGGTGGCTGGGGCGGAGAACTCGGGCAGGCCCAGCGGGCGACGATCATCACTCATGGCGGCCAGTATGACCGACCGTCAGCACAGCAAACGGTGCCGGTGCCGCTCCGTTGCGTGGCCGACGCGCCGGTCCGAGCTGGCGGGGCCCGGCCGCGGCGGTCGGCACAGGGGGCTACCGGTCGGCGAGGGCGGCCCGGAATTCCTGGGTGGTCACGAACACCGACCCGCGCACCGCCCGCTGCCCGCCGTCGGCCCGGTTCCGCTCGGCCGTCTCGACGGCCGCCCGCATCCGCTCCTGGCGGTAGCGGTCGACCGCGCCGGCGAACTCCTCCGGCACAAGGCGCCAGTCGACGATCCCCGCGACGGCCCCGTACAGCGTCGGGGCGCCGTAGGTCCCGGCCCGCCAGCCGAGCGAGTGGGCGGCGCTCCGCAGCGCCGAGCGCAGCAGGGCAAGCCCGCCGAGGTCTTCCGTCTCGGCGCGGGTCAGCCGGACCTCCCACGCTCCGCCGTAGCCGCCGGCCTGCGGTGGGCAGGAGCGGGTGAGCAGCGGGGGCAGGACGGTGACCAGGCGGGCGTGGCGGGGGTCCGCGGCGGGGGAGGGCACGGACGGGAGCCTACGGCGCGGGCCTGGGGCTGCGCGGCGGGTTGGCAATAGTGCGACGAACGGTCCGGCCGGTGCCGCTCGGATAGGAATCGGTGCTGGTCGCGCGGGGGTTGATTCGCCCGCTGGGTGGTGTATGTGCGGGCGGTTCCCCCTCCTGGCCCTGTGTTTGGCGGGTCCCGAAATCGGTGCCCGCGAGGGGTTGATCGGCGCTGTGGGCTTCCTACTGTGCCGGCCTGTCGGACCGCTGAGAGGCAGTCAGGGGGCCATCTCCCGTTGCCGTCCCGAGCGGATCCGACGTCCACCACCCGCGTCGAGCGAATGGAGAGAGCAGCGTGGACGAGATTGAGAAGGAGCCGCGCAGCACCATCAGGAGGGCGGGCCGGTCGCACGGCGGCGGCGAGCACCAGGAGCAGCCGCCCGGGGCTGCGGGCGCCGGCCAGGTTGTCCCGGCGTGGCGGGACCCGTCGGGGTGGGGTGGTCTGGTGGTCGGGCGGCTGCTGTCCGGCGCCGGGTCGCGCGTGGCGGGCGAGCTGTGGCGCCTCGTCACCGACCAGCCGTCCGGCGACCGCGAGTAGCACGCGGCGGCGGCCCGGTCCCGTCTCGGGCCGGGCCGCCGCAGCCCGCGGTGGGCGGGGTGCCGGTCGTCGCGGGTTGTCGGCGGCATGCGGCAGATTGTCGGTGGCCGGCTGCTCCGGCTTGTGGAGTCCTTGATGGGAGAGGCGAGGCCGCAGATGTCGTTGGAGAGCCGTTCGGGCCGGCAGGCCCCGGCCGACGCCGTGGTGGACCCGGGTCTGGCGGAGTCCGTGCAGAAGACGGTGCACCGGCTGGCCCGCCAGGGCCCGCAGGTTCTGCGCCGGCCGGGAACCACGCTGCCCCGGACCGCGGCCTACGACCTGGCCACCGCCCCGGGCGTGCTGAAGGGCGCCGGCCTGTTCTACGGCGCAGCGGTCATCATCTCCCCGCTGTCGTTCCTGATCATGACCGGCGTCCAGAAGGCCCAGGGCAATACTCCGGTCTCCGTGGGTACGTTCGTGGCGGTGGCGGTGTGGGTCTACGTCGTCATCGCCCTGCTGGTCGGCGCGATCGCGTGGCGTCTGGTGCTGGTGCCCGGCGGGAAGCGGGCCGTCGCCGAGGACCTCGCCGCCGCGCAGAGCCGGTACCTGCTGCTGGGTGAGGACCTCGACGGCAAGGACCTGGAGATGGTCGTGCGGGCCCAGGACGCGGTGAACTCGGCACTGGCCGCGGCCCGGTTCGTGACCCTGGTCGACCCGCCGAACCGCACTGCGCTCGCCGCCGGGGTCTGGTCGATGGCCCGGCGCCTGGCCGCCGGCGAGCCGCAGGGCAACGGCTGGGCGATGATCGTCGCCGTCGAGGAGTACGCCGAGCGCCTCGAAGAGGCCAGCACCGCCTGGCAGCAGGAGCTGCAGGCCGGCACGTGGAAGCCCGGCACCATGTCGGCGCCGCTCGCCAAGGCCGTCAAGCGCGCCGACGCCGCCGGCGCCCGCGCGGTCACCCTGGCCGCCACCGTCTGACGGCCCCGAAGCGTGACGGTGCCCGGCCGATGCCGCCGGGCACTCACACGGTCGCCCACCGCTCACACCCGGCCGCCGGATCTTGCTGCGGTCCGGCCGGCGGGCGAGCCCGGGTCATTCCGGCGCACCGGCCACGATGAGCTGCTTGACCAGGGCCACGGTCTGCGCCGACGGGAGGGTGCCGTGGTCGGAGCCGACCGCGGCACACGCCGAGATGAGCAGTTGCAGCAGCGCGGCCCGCTGCAGCTCGGCGGGAGCCAGCTGCCACAGTGCGTGCGCCGCGGCCGCGCCCGCGTCGCGGTGCTCGGCGAGGCACTCCAGCACCAGGGCGGTCAGCGGATCCGGTGTCGTACGGGCCACCAGCCGCAGCCGCTCCACCCCGGCGCGTTCCGGCAGGCCGTAGACCGGCCTGGTGGCCAGGACGCCGAACAGGAACAGCGCGCCCTGCCACAAGTCGTCCTCGCCCCGGCGCGCCAGCTCGGCGACGAGCAGTCGGCCGGCGGCACCGTCCCCGGTGCGGACGGTCTCATCGATCGTAAGGTCCACGAGCTCCTCGACCTGCAGCGATTCGACGTCCATAGGCCGAACCTACGCCGCAGCTGCGACATGCCGGTCCGGCGCGCGGTCAGGCTGCTGCGCCGGGTTCGGGCAGGACGACGTCGGCAGCGTCCTTGGCCTCGTCGACGGCCTGCGCCAGGGCCCGGCCGGCGGCCGCGGTCTGCTCGGCCAGGGTGCGGGTGTCCGCGGCGGCGACGTCGGCGGCGGCGGTGCGGGCGAGGAGTTCGAGGACCTGCTCGCTGCGGGCTTCGAGCCGCTCGACAGCGGCGAGCTCCTCCAGGCGCCGGTCGGCCTCGGCGGCGCTCGCCGCGTACAGCTCCAGCGCCTCGATGCGGCGCTCGGCGGCGGCGAGGACCTCGGCGAGGGCCTTGCGCTCGGCGGCCCGCAGCCCGGCCGCTGCATCGTCTCCGCCGTCGGCCTCGGTGCCGGCCAGATCGCTGTACTGCTGGAGTGCCTGGGCGATCTCCCACAGCTCGACCGGCAGGTGCTCCTCGGTGCGGCCGTGCAGCCCCGCGAGGTCGGCGTGGTGCAGGCGTGAGGCGCGGATCGCGGCGACGGCGCTCTGGGCGCGGGTGAGGAGGTCGGCGGCGGGCCCGGTGAGTGCGTCGGTGCGCACCGCGCGGGTGCGAGCGGTGCGCAGCAGGCGGCGCAGCTGGCGGGTCTCGGTGAGGCGGAGGGTGCCGAGGACGGTGGTGAGGATGCCGCCACCGGCCAGGGCGAGCAGGCCGAGCAAGGCGGCCCAGTCGCAGCCGGTGAGGAGGAGTTCGGTCAGGGAGCCGGGGCGGGGGGTGTGGATGCCGCTCTGGGCCCAGGTGGCCACGGCGGTGAGGGCGCCGCCGGCGCCCGCGGTGGCGGCCGCCTTGCCGAGCAGGTCGGTGGCGACGGCACTGGAGACCTGCAGGTCGTCCGCGGCGCGGCGGGGCAGGGCGTGCAGGAGGTCCGCGATGCCGGCCCGGTCACGGACGGGGATGGCCGGGTCGACCACGACAGTGACCTCGGTGGCGGTGTGCCGTTTTGGCGACCTGCTCACGGCGCACTCCTGTCTGTCGTCGACGGCGGTGACCATCATGCCGGTCCGCACTGACGGCCGGGACTGCTGATCTGAAGGGCCTGTTGGCAGCGGTGTGCCGGGCACCATCGCACGGTGCCCGGCACGCTGCTGTGGTGGCCTGGGTCAGGCGGGTGTGGGAGCGAGGTGGCGGTTGGCTCCGGTCTCGACGACGGTGACGCAGGCGATGAACGCCTCCTCGGGCTGCTCCCACGGGTCGGGGACGTCCCGGCCGTCGAGGTAGAGGTGAACCTTGGCCAGGGTCGCGGGGTCGGTGATCTGCGCGGTGAGGGCGTCGTGGACGGACTGGTCCATGGCGAGGACCACGTCGGCCCAGCCGAGCAGTTCGGGACTGACCTGGATGCCTCGGTGGCCGGTGAGGTCGTAGCCGCACCGGGCGGCGGCCGCCACCATCGCGGGGTGGGCGCCCTCGCCGATGTGCCAGGGGCGGATCGCGGCGGCGCGGGTCTCCACGGCGGTGCCGCCGTGCCGGGCGAGGACGGCGGCGGCGAGCGGGGCGCGGCAGTGCCCGCCCTTGCAGACCGTCAGGATCCGCCGCGGCCGCCCGGTCTGGTCGTTGTCGTTCACGGCTGGACCTTCTCGATCTCGATGGCGAGGCAGCCGAGGGCTTCCTTCTCGGGCGGGAAGATCTCGCGGATCGCGCGGAGCTGCTCGGTGGGGGTGGCGGTGGGGTTGATCGCCGCGGGGTTCTCGTGGGCGAACATGTCGTCGAAGTCGTGGTAGCGGCTCACGCGCTTGACGCGGGTGAGGGTGGCCTCGTTGCGGCAGGTGAAGCGGATGTGGTCGCCGGCCTTGATGCGGAGCATGGAGGTGTAGGCGACGCGGACCTCGATCGTCTTGCTGCCGTTCGCGATGAGGTCGTAGTACCGCTTGTAGATCGGCATGTCGCGGGCGCGTTTGGCGGTGGCGAGGTCGGCGGGGCGGGCGGCCATGAGTCGTCCTAACTCGTGTGCGGTGAAGGAGCGGAAGAAGTGCTTCGGGTCGGTGAGCAGCAGGCCGACCAGCCAGATGAGGGCATCCGCGTACTGGTCGGTGGTGCCGGGCCAGGCGGTGGTGGCGAGCATCCACGGCTCGACGCCGGGGCCGCCGCCGGCGGTGCCGGCGTGGCGGATGAGGGATTTGGAGAGCTTGCCGCCGGTGGCGGAGAGGACCTGGGGGGTGAAGATGCGCACCGGCATGGCGCCGGCGGGGGTGCCGAGCGCGGCGAGCGCGCCGTCGACGAGCTGGCAGCCGAAGGCCCAGTCGCCGCCCTTGAGCATGACGTGCAGGGTGGCGCGGTCGCGGGTGAAGGCGCGTTCCTTCACCAGGTTGCGGTAGAGGGTGGCGAGGTCGAGGTAGCCGCCGTCGACGGGGTCGATGCACAGCTCGTAGGCGTCGTGGTCGTGGCAGACGGCGGTGAACACGGCGCCGTCGTCGTCCAGGCGCTGCAGGCGGGTCCGCTCGGCGCGCTTCTCGGCCCAGCCGCAGACCGGGCAGGGCAGGCGGGTGTGGACGACGCCGGTGGACGGGTTGAGCCACCACTTGAGGTCGTCGAGGACTTCCAGGGTGCGCAGGAACTCCGCACGGAACCCGGGGGTGGCCTGCTGGTCGGTGTAGGTCTCGATGAGGTAGTCGACGTCGGTGGCATTCGACAGGGAGTCGAACAGGGGCCGGTAGTAGCCGGCGACCAGGTCGGCGATGCCGTCCTTGCCGAGCGCGTGGAAGTAGGTCTGCTGGTAGGCGTGGTGGGTCTCGGGGTCGAGGGTGATGTCGTAGGGGGCGTTGTCCAGCGCGGAGAAGCGGACCGCGGTCTCGAGGCGGAAGACGCGGCGGGCCTGCTGGGCGAGGAGGAACGCGGAGGCCTGGACGAGGTTGGTTCCCAGGTGCGGTGCGCCGTTGATCTGCGTGCCGACGACGAACTCGATCCGGGTGGGGCGCTGGGCCTTCACCCGGGGGCGGATCATGTCGACGGTGCGCAGCAGAGCGTTCGCGAGGACGCTGTTCGGGGAGATCAGGGTCGGCGTGGTGCTGCTGTGCTCGGGCATCGCGGGTGTTTCCCCTTCCGTGGCGGGGCTACATGGGGAGGCGGAGGTTCGCGCGGATGAAGTCGAGGCGGGTTTCGGCGTCGTCGGCGGGGACGAAGACGGGCTCGTAGCCGGCGTCGTAGTAGCCCTGGACGATGAGTTCGTGGACGCGGCGGATCTCGCGGTCCTTGGCGAAGACGATGTCGCTCTCGTCTTCGAAGGTGGACAGCGGGTCGAGGACGAAGACGGTGTCGTAGCGGTAGACGCGGGTGGCCTCTTCGAGCTCGGGATACGGGGACAGGCCGAAGAAGCGGTCCCAGCCGTAGCCGTCGGGGATGCCGCGGTTGTAGAAGCGCACGCCGGCCTTGTGGGCGCTGTACTCGTCGACGAAGGCCTGCAGGACCTCGCGGGAGTACTCGCGGCGGTCGCCGACCTCCAGGTGGCGGCCGAGGCGTTCGCGGTGGCGGCGGTAGATCTCGCGGGCCGGCTCGCCGTCGGTGGCCGGCCAGCCGGCCATCGCGAGGGCCTCGAACACGGCCTCCTTGCCGGCACTCGGGCCACCGGTGATGACGTGACGGCGGGCCGGTCCGGTGGTGAACGGGCTGTCGTGCGGGGTGTTCATCGCATAGTCTCCTCAGTCGTCGCGGTGGTGTCGGCGCCGTCCGGTCCGGTGCCAGGCGGCACGCTGGTCTGCCCCACGCTGGCCGGGGCGGTGTCGGTGTGGTCGGTGCCGGTCAGGGCGGTGCGCCAGGCGGTCAGCAGGGCGGTGCCGCCGGGCGCGGCGTGGACGGAGAGCATGAACAGGTGGGCGCTGGTCGCGGTGGCGGCGTCCGCGAGCAGCGCCGTGTCGGCCTGCGGCAGCCGGGGCGTCCAGCCGGCCAGCGCGATCAGGTCGTGCGGGGCCGCGGCCTGGTCGGGCAGCAGCGCGCCGCCGTAGGCGGCCTGGTAGCGGCGGGCCTCGGCGTGCAGATGCCCGTAACGCCACAGCGCGGTGTCGGCCTCCGCGGTCGCCTCCGCCATGTCGCCCATGGACGTGAGGCGTTCGACGGCGAGGAGCTCGGCGCGCAGCGCGTACACCGCGGCCCACAGCCGGGTCAGGGCCTCCTCGTGCTCGACGGCCTCCCACGCGAACACGTCGCTCGGCAGCACGCGCCGGCCGGTGCCGGGCCGCACCGGCGGCGGGCTCGCCCACGGCCGGGCCTGGACGGCGGCATCCCGCTGGAGGGCGTGGGCGAGGGCGGCGAGGATCTGCGGCTCGATCCGCTTGCGGAAGTGGTGCACCTCCCGGCCCGCCGCCGCGGCCGCCGCCTCCCGGCGCTCCGTCAGGTTCGCCCCCGCACGGGCGGGCGGCAGGCCGAACAGGGCCTTCGCCGCCTCCCGCAGGCCCTCGGGATCCAGGCGGGCGAGGGTGCGGCGCAGCACCCAGTCCAGGGCTTCGGTGCGGGCGGCCGGTTCGGCGCCGTCCCCGGCCCGCGCGGCGACCGTCGCCAGGGCGGTCAGCCTGGGTGCGCCGGTGGCCGGGCCGAGCGGCAGGCCCTTGCGGACCAGGGCTCTCAGCTCGTCGGTCAGCGCAGCGGACTCGTCCGCCGCGAGTTGGTCGGAGCGGTGTTGCACAACCGTCGTCATGATCTGTGATCACTCCGTTCCTCGGTGTGAGGAAACCAGTGAAGCACCGACGTCCAGAACTTGCCCAGTCCTGTGCCCAGAAAATACCCAGAAGTGGTAACGGGCTTGCTCGGCAATGACTCTGTTGCTGCGTCATGAGGCGGAAGTGACTGCGGAACGAGCCGGAGAAAGTTCGCGGCGGGGAGCCTCGCACTGGCTTCTTCTGGGGCCGCCCGGCGCTACGGATCCGGTCGGATCGGCGCAGCGCCGACCGAGCGGGGATCAGACTGAGAAGTCGGCCCATTCCAGGCCGGTGAGGGTGACCTGGAGGCCGCGGGCCCGGCGGCCGCCGTCCTGGAAGTAGGCGCGGCCGAGGCCTTCGGCGATGATCTGTTCCTGTTCCTGCTGGGAGGCGCCGCGGTCGCGGGCGGCGAAGAGGTCGCGGGCGACGCTGCCGGGCAGGCGCTGGGTGACGATCCGCTCGCGGGGGTCGTCGGTGGACTGGCCGGCCGAGGTGTAGCCGAAGGAGGCCATCACCTCGACGGTGAAGCCGCGGGCCTCCGCCGCCTCGCGCACCCGCTGCCGCACGCGGGGCTGCCAGCGTTCGCGCACCGCGTCCTCGACCTTGCGGGCGTTCTCCGTCCCGATGCCGGCGCCCTTGCGCCACCGCTCCACGGAACGCATGGACACGCCCAGGTGGGCGGCGACGTTGCGGGTGCCCTTGTACTGCCGGATCAGGAAATTCACCCGTCCCTGGAGGGTTTTCGGGATGGGCTGGGTCTGCAGGGCGCGTTCCAGCCCGCGGTCGATGGCATCCATGTGCGGCTACTCCCCCTCGGCGACGGCGTCGCCGCCCTTGATGTGCCGGCCCGGGTTGGTGTCCTCGGCGATCAGCTCGAGTGCCCAGTCCATGGTCTGGGTGCCCTCGTGCTTGCACATCCCGGGCGAGATCCCGAGCCGCCACACCGACGTCAGCGCCCCGTCCGGGCCGCGCAGCAGGTCCAGGGCGGAGGGGCCCGGGGCCGGGTAGACGGTGCAGTCGGACAGGATCGCGAGCGGGAACCGGCCGGTGGCCTGCGCGTGGCGGCGGATCTTGCGGTGCTGGTTGACGGTGGCAGTGTCGATGATCAGCGCCCGGTTCAGCGGGTCCCAGGTCGGGCGCTCCAGGGCAGGCCAGCGCTGCCCAGGCCGGTAAGAGGCGCCGCGGGGACGCTCGCGGAGCTTGCCGATGCCACCCTTCGCGGTCGCCTTGACCGCGGCGAGGATGGCCAGCTCAACCGGGTCACCGCTCTCCTGCAGGCCGGCCATCACCGCCAAGAACGCCTCCGGATCCCGCTCCCCCAGGTCGAGCGGCACACCAAGCTTCTCCATGGTGGTGAGGTAGGCGGCACGCAGGTGCTTGTGCCAGGGGTCGAGCCACGGCCCGGACTCGTGCCGCAGCCAGCCCTCCATCGGCGCGACGGGGAGGCCGAGTTCGCGGGCGTAGGCGACCTTCGCGGTGGTGTACCAGGCAGGGCCGTCCGGCGGCAGGCCGTCCGGGGTGAACGGGTTCGGTAGCCGCGGATCCAGGGTCGCGGTGGAGAAGTCGCACTTCCAGCTGCCGGGGATCTTCGCATCGAAGACGGGGTTGAGCTCGTGCACCGGCTCCGACAGCGCCATGGTCAGCCGCCCGGCCGCGGCGAGGAACGCGGTGTTGATGTCCAGGCCGACCACGTGCGGCAGGGCCCGCTCCGCCTCGCCGATCGCCTCGATGGGGCGGATCCAGTCCCACGCCTCGGTGACCAGGACGTCCCCCGGGTCGCGGTCCTGGGCGACCGGGTGCTCCGCGGGGGCCTCCGGCGGCGCCGGATCGAACGCGTAGCTGCGCGAGCCCTCCACCAGGCCGGACGTCCAGCCCGTTTCGGTGCGCACCGCGCGGGTCGGCGGCCGCAGTGCCTCCATCAGGGAGAGGCCGGTGACGGCGGTGGAGCCGCGGGGGGTCATGACGCGCTCGGCGTAGCCGCCGAGCAGGGCGGCGAGGGCGGGGGCGTCCAGGCCCGCGGGGATGTTCCAGCCGGCGGAGGTCAGGGCAGCCCAGGCGGGGATGCAGTACTGCACGCAACTCCGCTTCGCGCCGTCCGGGGTGCGATAAACGCGGGCCCACGGTCCGAAGCCGCGCTGGGTGAGCTGCCAGCCGGCCTTCGTCAGGGCCTTGACGGCCTTGTGGCTCTCGGGCAGGCGGCCCAGGCGGCGCTCGAACTGGCCGGGCTCGGTGCCCATCGGCGGCAGGCCGAGCATCGTGGCGGCGGCGTCGGTGAGGACGATCAGCGGGTCGCCGTCCTTGCCGTGCTTGTGCAGCCGCGGCTCGCCAAGTCCCGCCGTGAGCGTCCACTCGGTGAGCTCCGGCAGCGTCATCACGGCGGGGGCGTCCAGGACGCGGCCGTCGACGAGGTACGCGACCAGGCCGCGCCCGGACGGCGCCGGGTCGACGACGGCGAGCGGCCCGTTCGCAAACTTCGCGGCCGCCGCGGCCCGGGCGTCGGCCACCGGGGCGACGGCGCGGGCCGGCGCCTTCCGCACCGGGCGGGCGCTGGGGCGCGACGTGGCGGCCGGGCGGGCCGACCGGGTGGGCACGGGCCGGTGCGGCGGCACGGCGGCCGTAGTGGGCGCGGCGGGCGTCGCGGTGGGCACGGCCGTGCCGTGGGCGGCCGTGGGTGCCGGTGCCGGGGTGGGGAGGGTCGGTGCGGGGGCCTGGACGCAGAAGCCGCCGCCCACGTGCACCGGTCGGCCGGCGGCGCGGAAGATGCTGGGCCGCCCGCACCAGAGGCAGGGCTGCGGCTCACCGGTGACCAGGTCGCCCGAGGGGGTGCGGTCCATCTCGACCGGACCGGGAGGGAACACCGGGGCGGCGGCCGGGGCCTGCACGGGCGCCGGGTGCGGAACTGGGGCCGGCGCTGGGGCGGTCGCGGGCTGGGCCGGGGGCAGCAGGCGGGCGGCCATGCCCTCCAGCAGCTTGGCGTAGGCGGCGCGGGCGTCGCCCTGCGGGTCGCGCTGGCCGGACTCCCAGGCGGTGAACGTGGCGGGGCTGACGCCGAGAGCCTTCGCCGTCTCGGCCTTGGTCAGCCCGTACTCGCTGCGCAGCCACGCGCGTTCGGCGGGCTCGGGCAGGGCGACGGCGCGGCGCGGGCCGGCGCCGAGGAGCGCGTCGACGGCGTCCGGGGTGTCGGTCATCGGTCAGTTCTCCGCGGTGCGGGCCGGCAGCGGCGTGCGGCCGGGGTCGGCGTCGAGGAAGGTGCGCAGCGCGGCGCCGGTCATGATCCGGGCTGGGTTGCGGCCGGGCGGCAGCGGCAGGCGCTCGCCCAGGGCCCAGCGGAAGCGCTCGGCGGGTGCGAGGTCGAAGGCGTACTTGCCGCCGGCCTGCGGGTCGGGTTCGGCGGCGCGGATCTCGAACGCGCCGACGCACACGCCGCCGTCGACGAACGCGAGCAGGAAGTCGCCGTGGTCGGCGATGGTCTGCTCGCCGAACCGCCACCAGCGGGACGCGGCCTCCAGGACCGTCTCGCCGCCTTTGAGTGCCTGCCGGACGTCCACCGCGAGCACGAGACCCTCCCCAAGCCAGGACATGGTAAGCCGAACGATGCAATCGTAACGCAGATCAGAGCAGTTTATCAACTCATAAAACTCAACGAAGCTTCGAACGAGCGTGATTGACGACAAGTCACGGGGATGCGGTCGAGCGGCGCCGGCGGCGGTCGTGCCCGGGAAACGCGGCAGGCCCGGCACCTGGGGTGCCGGGCCTGCCGGGGTTGGTAGCGGGGACAGGATTTGAACCTGCGACCTCTGGGTTATGAGCCCAGCGAGCTACCGAGCTGCTCCACCCCGCGTCGGTGAGCACGACTGTACGGCACCGCGGCTGAGCATGGGAAATGCATTGCCTGAGGCTGCGACAGACCGGTCGGCCCGATGCCGGCTCAGTGGATGGCGATGTTCTCAGCGAGTTCGATGATCTGCGGGCCGAGGCCGAGGTCCTTCGTCCAGCCCATGAGCTGGTCGTGCTGGGCGCGGGTGAGGCCTTCGCGCAGGCCTGCCTGCAGCAGGCCGGCGGCCAGGTGCTGCTTGATGGCCCTCGGCGCGCACTCCTGGCGGATCCGCTGCAGGAAGTGGTCGGCCCGCGGCCCGTCGCCGGCATCCCGGGCGGCGTCGACCTCCAGGAACAGGACGGCTGCGTGCAGGGTCTGCGCGAGCTCGTCCCGCTCCTCAGGGGTGGTGGCCGACTCTGCGAGGAGGTGCTGTTCGATCTTGCGGGCCTGCTCGAGGTCCCCGCCGAGGTAGGCCCGGCGCAGCGCCTCACCCTGCCGGGTCTCGAAAATGTCGGGCAGAGAGGTCACCGTGGTCTCCTGGTGTCGGTGGCGCCGGGCGCTCCGGGCCTGTGGGGCTGGGCTGCCGTGTGTGCAGCACCGGCCGCCCGGGACCCGCCCGCACGGCTTTCTTATCTGAGTGGGTGTCAGCGCGGCAAGGCGGTCCTGCAGCAGGAGCCGGGGCTCGGCAGGCAGCGCTGTGGGGCGCGGAGGGAGGGTGGCGCCGGAAAACGACAAAGGGCCCGACACCGCTTGGGATCGGTGCCGGGCCCTGGGCCGGGAGTGTGGTGCGGTAGGGGGTTGGGCAGTCGTTCTGACGGCCCCGAGCGGGTGCCCGCATCGGTGCTCCGGCCCGCCCTGTGGCACCTGGGCGGGCGGCGGCCTCGGACGGGACCGCGGAGGTGCGGGTAGCGGGTGTCGGCGTCAGCGCGGGCAGTCGGTGGGGGCGGGCCGGCCGTCGGCCGGATCACCGGGGTGGGCGGTTGCCGTGGATCCGGCCGCGGGCCCGCAGGTCGACATGGTGCGGGCCTCCAGGTGCACTGCGGAGATCGCCCATATGAGGACCAGGCAGGCGATGGAGGCCGCCCAGATCAGGTTCTCGACGGTGACGACGGGTGCTGCGTCATTGGGACGCACGGGTTCTCCTCGGTCGGTGTGGTTGGTGCCGGCGTTCGGGCTGTTGGGGGCGGTGACGCGGTGCATGGACCCTCCGTCAGCCGACGGGTCTACGGGAAGGCGAGCTGGTCGGGGCTCGGCTCGTGGTCGTCCTGAACGGCGTGAACGGGTCGGGCCCGGCCCGCTGAGATGCGGGCCGGGCCGGTGGTGGGTGTTCGCGTGTCGGGCCGGTGAAAGCTCGGGCCCGGGCGGGAGCGCTGGGTCAGAGGGTGCCGTGGGCGTGGGCCTTGGCTTCCGGGTCGAGGTCGTCGGCCGGGTCCTGCCCGGCGTCCGCGTGGCGGTCGGCGCTCGTCTCCGCTTCGGCGGCCGGGCCGCCGGGCTCTGGGCAGAGTTCGGCGATGGCGAGGTCCCGGCCGAGGGCGTCCCCCGGGTCCCCGCCCTCGTCCTCGTCGGCGGCGGGCCGCGGCAGGCCGGCGGCGGGACCTTCGAGAAGTGCGACCAGGTCGGTGAGGGTGTGGACCTCGAGCGGTGTGGCGTCGGTGCCGGTGACCAGCAGGTAGCGGCGGCTGTTGTAGCCGTCGCGGTCAGTGGGGCGGGGCACGGCCAGCAGGTGCGCGCCGGCGCCGAGCGGGCAGGTCGCCGTGCCGTCCGGCTGTCCGGTCCAGTGGGCGGCCTTGGTCAGGCTGCCCTGGCCGTAGTCGAGCCGGACCGCACCGGCGGCCGCGCGGTGCGCCGCGTCCGCGCACACGTCGGCGGCCAGCTGCTCGAGTGTCGGCGCCGGGACCGGCTCACGCACCGGACGGTGGTGCTCGGCGCCGAGGCGGCGGCGCAGCGGGGCGAGGGCCTTGTAGGCGTGGTGGTCGGTGAGGAGGGCGGCGAGGGCGCCGGCGGCGAGGGCGAGGGTGGTGCGAGTCTCGGCCGGGCGGTGGGCCAGGGCGCGGTAGGTGGTGAGGCCGGCGGCGGCCGCGGCAGTGACGGTGGCGGCGCTGTCCGCGGTGTCCAGGGCGGTGCGGGCCAGGCGGGTGCGCAGGGTGTCGGCCATTGTCGGTGCTCCAGAGGTCGGGTGGTGGCGGGTGTCGGCCGGGCGGCCGCGCCGCGCACCACGGCGCCCCGCCGCCGCGCCTGGTGGGCGTGGTCGGCGGGGCGCGGTGGTGGGCAGCGTCAGTGCCCGGTGCGGGACTGCCGCCGGGTCAGCCGGCTGCGGGTGAGGCGACGGGTGCGGGCAGGGCGAGGCAGTCGCGGGCCTCCTCGACGGCCTGGTCGACCGCGAGGTCAGCGGCCTCGGAGAGTCGGATGGCCCGTTGGACCGCCTTGGCGGCCTCGCGCTGCGCGTTCTCCGCCTGCTCGGCCCGGTCCCGGGCCTGCTTCGTGCGCTCCAGGAGCTCGCGCAGCTGTCCGGCTACCGCGAGTACCGCCATCGCCGCGGCGAAGGGGTCGCCGACGGTCTCGCGGCGCAGTTCCGCGAACTCGGGGAAGGCCATCATGGCGGTGACCACCTGGTGGTTGACCAGCCGGGACGCGGCCATGTCGGCCTGGTCCCGGAGCTCGGGCTTCACCTTGTACGCGGCCAGGAAGGCGTCCTGCAGCAGGTCCTCGGTGTAGTCGTACCGCTCACGCAGATCCTCGGCGAGCTCGCCCAGCGCCGGGGCCTGGGCGAAGGTGTCGCGCCAGGGCAGCCGGTCGAAGCGGTCGCCGACCCGAAGCGCCAGCCAAGGCCCACGCGCCGCCACTGCGGGGCGGACCTGGCCCGGATCGGGGCCAGGCTGGTCGGCGAGCTGATCGGCGGCCTGCTGGGGCTCTGAGGGCCCGGATAGGCCGCCGCGAGTCTGCCAGGACGGGCCACTACTTCTCGGGCCTGAGCCGAACGAAGGTGACCTGCCCATGGTGCCCGCTGCCGCCGGCGGCGACCGGGATCACGCGGAGCGGGTGTACCGGCACCGGTGGGTGGTCGGGATGCACCGGCGCACCTACCCGGACAAGACCGCCCCGACCGGCAAGTCCCGCAAGGGGGTCGGCCCCTACTTCGTCGTGTCCAAGGGCTGCGAGGACGCCCCGATCCTCGGCACCGACTGGGTCAACGTCCTGCGTCGCTGCCCTGCTCCGGGTCGCCAGCGGGCGCGCCTCGGAGCTGTCGGAGGGACAGTGGAGTCGTCGCCATCAGTGGTGCCTGAAAGGACGTATCGGAGGTTCACGATGACTTTTGTACAGATTGTCGAGTGCCGCACGGAGCGGCCGGACGAGCTCAACCGGCTGATGGACACCTGGATCGAGCAGACCCAGGGCAAGCGGACTGCCACGCACACCATGGTCGGCTCGGACCGGGAGGACGCCCAGCACGTCGTTGAGATCGTCGAGTTCCCGTCATACGAGGCAGCGATGCGCAACTCTGCTCTTCCGGAGACGGACCGAATCTTTCAGGAGATGGTGGCCCTCTGCCAGACACCACCCACCTTTACCAACCTTGACCTGGTCCGCGACGAACAGTTTCTGAAGGACGCGGCCCGTCGGCTCCTGATGGAACCGCCCACCGGCGACATGTCCGCCATCGACGACCTGATCGCAGCGGACTACCGGGACCACGACCCCTCGATGGACGGCGACACGGTCGGCCCCGAGGCCGTCAAACAGATGATCGAGGGCTACCGGCGCGGCTTCGACTTCACCTTCGACATCCACAGCCAGATCGCCGATGGGGACGAGGTCGCCACCCGGTGGACGTGGCGCGGCACCCACATCGGCGAGTACATGGGCATCCCGGCCACCAACAAGGCCATCGAGTCCACCGGCATGACGATCTGGCGGTTCGAGGACGGCCAGGCCAAGGAGGGCTGGTGGAGCTGGGACGCCGTCGCCATGATGAAGCAGATGGGCATGATGCCCGGCTGACCGGGCCAGGGGTCGGCGCCTGTCCGCGACGTAGTGGGGCGCGAACGACAGGGCCAGGGCGGCGGCAGCGCGGCCCGGGTTGAGGCGCAGGCCCAGCAGGCGCGAGCCGATCAGGAGGGCGCCGGCCTGGGTGGCGGTGTAGGTCGCGCAGTGGTGGGCGCAGGCGAGCCGGCCTTCGCGGGTGCCGTGCACGGTTTCGGTGCCAGCCTTCTCGTCGCGGTCGATGACGGGGTTGGTGTCGGTGGCGCCCTTGATCCGAGCGCAGGTGTCGGTCTGGACCCACATGTCGGCAATCGCTCCAGCGGCGCGTAGGAGGACGTAGCCGGCGGCGAAGTGGGCGGCGCGGTCGGTGGTCATGGTGGTTCTCCGTCGGTTGCCAGCGGGGGTCGGCCGGACGCTGACGCCGCGCACTGCGGCGCCCCGCCGCCGCGCCTGGTGGGCGCGGTCGGCGGGGCGCGGTGATGGGCAGCGCGGGGGTCCGGTGCGGGACTGACGCCGGGTCAGTCGGCCGCGGGTGAGGCGACGGGTGCGGGCAGGGCGAGGCAGTCGCGGGCGTGGTCGGTGGCCTGAGTACGCATCAGGTTCAGGTCCTGGGCGTTGGTGCCGCTGCCGGCGCGGCAGGCGGTGCAGCGCCACCAGGCCAGGCCGGGGGCCACCTGGTGGGTGTCCGGCCAGGGGTCGGCGCCGACGATCTCGACCTCGGCGCCGTAGCGGTTCTGCAGCCGGATCCAGGCGTGCTCGGGGCCGCCGTCGCTGGGGGCGTCGGTGCGCAGCAGGAGGTGGCCGGCGGCGGTGAGGCGGACCTGGTGGTGGTCGGCAGCTTCACAGAGCAGGGTGTGCAGGAGGCGGCGGCCGCCGAAGGCGTTGCGGGTGTCGATGCTGGTGATGACGGTGTGGAGCTGGTCCGGGGTGGTGCGGTCGAAGCCGAGGTCGCGGAACGCGGTGAGGAGCAGGATCAGCACGTCGCAGGCGTCGTCGTCGCCGAGGCGACCGGTGGCGCGGTCGGGGGTCAGCTGGGAGATGTGGGCGGCGAGCGCCGGGTTCATGATCGGCCCTTTCGTGGTGGGTGGGGTGCTGTCCGGTGTGCCGGGTGTCCGGGGCTGATGTTCTGCTCAAGTGCGACGGGGAAGATCAGCAGGCTGCCCAGCAGCACTGCCCGGTAGTCGGGACAGGGTCAAAGCGCGTAGTGCAGGCCATCGGGTGCGGTCGGGCAGGTGGTGGCGTCGTCGGCGGTGCGCCAGGTGCGGGTGCGGTCGCCGGGCTCGTGGCCGGTGGCCCAGCGCAGCGGCCGGGTGCAGTGGCGGCACTGGAATCCGGCGGCGGCCGGGATGAGGTCAACGGGCGGCAGGCTCGGGGTGGTCGGCTGCGGAAGCGGCTCGGCCCGGTCGGCGCCGACCGTGGCCCCGGTGGCGGCGGACACGGTGGTGGGGACGGCGGCACGCTCCAGAATTCCGGTCAGGGCCCGTTCCAGGAGCGGGGAGACGATCAGCTCGGTGCGGGTGCTGGTGGTGGTGTGGGTAGGGCAGGGCCGGTAGGCGGAGAGGGTGAGCAGCAGCCACAGGTCGGTGGTGGTGGCGGTGGCGGCAGCTTGCTGGCCGTCCGGGGAGGCCTGCCAGACGGCGGTGGCGGTGCCCGCGCCGACCGCGGCCCACACCATCCGGCCGGCCGCAGAGCCGCCCCGGGCGGAGACGAACGCGATCGCGGCGAGCAGGGTCCAGGCGACGGCCAGCTGGTGGGTAGTCACCGGCAGGCCGGTGGCGTGCTGGTGGAGCCACGATGCGGCAGGGCCGGTCACCACCGCGGTGAAGGCCTTCACAACGGCGCGGGCGTGGTCGGCTGCGCCGCTGTGCCACAGCGCGCCGGCGAGGCCGGCGGTGCCGCGGAAGGCCCCGGCGATGACCCAGACGAGGAAGCGGACAAGCCAGTAGAAGGCACCGCCGGTGATGACGACGGCCAGGATCGCGCCGGCGACGGCGGCGGCCGCCTCGGCGGGACGGGAGGGGCGCGAGGCGGTGTGCTCGCGCAGCCGCCGGGCGGCGGCCCGGGTGGTCGCGCGGACGGCGGTGCGCCCGCGCCGGCCGGGTTCGTTGGTGCCGGGCTGGGATGGGATGGACACGGGGATGCACTCCTCGGCTGTTCGGCAGGGACGGTGAAGGTGGCGGGGATCCGGCCCCGGGGCGGCACGGGTGCCGCCCCGGGGAGCTGCCGGGGTTCAGTCGGTGGTCGCGGCCTGGTCCAGGACCAGGCGGGCCGCTCGCAGGTCGGCCAGCCAGCGGGTCAGGTCCTCGTACTCGCCGGTGGCCGCCAAGGCGGTGTCCCGCTGCAGCAGCGGGACCAGGACCGCCTCGGCATTGCGGTGCGCCTCGCCCGGGTAGACGGGCTGCGCCTCCAGCAGGTCCTCGGCGATGGTGCGGATCTCATCGGCGATGTCCTCGGCAAGCTGCTCCCCCACCGGGTCCTCCGCGCTTCCCTGCTGCGAGGTGTGCTTGCGGTGGGCGAGGGTGACGGTCAGGCGCAGCCGGGTCGTCTCGGTGAACTGCTCGCCGAGGACGGCGAGGTCGGCACGGGCCCGGGCGTCGGCGAGCTGCTGGCGGCTGCGGACGATCTGCTCGCCGCTCGCGCCGGTGCCGGGCAGTTCGGCGCGGCGGGTGCGGCGTTCCTGCTCGGCGGCCTCGGCCTGCCGGGTCAGGCGGGTGGTGTGCCAGGTGTGTCGGCGGGCCGGGTCGTGCAGCCACGGGCGGAGTGCGTGCAGCTCGTGCAGGTCGCGGACGGCGAGCGTGGTCATGGCCGGATGGGTCCTTCCAATTAGGGGCGTGTGGCGTAGGAGCGGGGCAGGTCAGGCCTGGTGGAGGAAGTCGAAGCTGCCGGGGGCCCAAGACAGGTAGGGGGAGGAGAGGGTCAGGGCGCCGTCCCACTCGGCGCCGGTGACCGGCAGCTGGGCGGGACCGTCCCAGCCGCGGACGTCCAGCAGCACCGGGGTGCAGTCCGGCAGCGCGGCGAGCACCTCGCGCAGCTCGCCGACGCTCAGCCCGCACTCACCCGCCCGGTCGGCACGCACGATGCCGTCGGTGGTGTTCGCGGGGGCGGCGAGGGCGGGGAACAGCGCCTCGGCCTGCGGGACGGGACGCAGGGTGGTCAGCAGCAGGGCGCCGTCCCAGTGGGCGGCGGCCACCGGCTGCTCCGCGCAGTGGTCCAGGTCGGGGACGGCGATCAGCACCGGCGCCGTGTCGGGCAGGCCGGTGAGCACGTCGAGCAGCTGGCCAGCGGTGGAGCGGGTGGTGCGCTCGCTGACGTGGAGCGCGTTGAGCAGCTGGGCGAGCGGGGAGGCGGTGGGCGTGGTCACGGTGGTTACCTCCAGCGGGTTCGGTGGCGGCCGGTCGGCCGGTCCCGTCCCCGGACAGCGGCCCGCCCGCCCGGCCGGGAGACGGCGGGGCGGGCGGGTGCGGGCCGGGGGCGAGACCGGGCGGCCGGTCAGCCGGTGTGGTTGGTGATGCCGCCGCGGCCCCAGGCGCTCTGCCGGCCGATGGTCGTGGTGGTGGTGCGGTGGACGAGCGCGAGGACGGTGCCGGTCGCGGTGGTGGCGGTGCCGCTGGCGGTCACGGCCGCCCCGGTACCGGTGCCGGTCGTGGGGCCGGTGAGGGTGCGGAGCTTGCCGAGCAGGACGGCCAGGCCCAGGACGACGACGCCGACGAGGACCGCGGCGTACTGGAGGAGCTCGCCGAGCTCGCCGGCGTGCGGGGCCGCGGCGGCGACGGCCGCGCCGACCATCCACACCGCGCCGCCGGCCGCGATGGCGGCGAGGGAGCCGTAGAGGAGGCAGTCGCGCACCACCCGGGGCAGCCCCGGGTCCGCCACCGGCGGCACGGGGGCGATCGCCGCAGCCGGGGCGGGCTCCGGCTGGGCCGCGGCCGGGACGGCGAGCGGGTTGTGCACCGGGACGGCGGCGACCTCGCCGTCGATGAGGGCCGGCACGAACGCCTCGTCCGTGGCGCCGGGGTGCAGCGGGACGGCGAGGATCCGCCCGTCGAGGACGACCGGGGTGTAGTCGGGTGCCAGGAGGCTGATCTGCGGCTCGGCCGCGGCCCGGGTGGTGCTGTGCGGGGTGGGCGGGGTGTGGTGGGTGCTGCTCACGGCGGTCTCCGATCGAGGAAGGGGGTGGTGGGGTGGGTCAGGCGCCGGTGAGCTTCTTGATGGCGTCCAGGGCCTGGCGGGTGGTGGTGACGGTGTTCTGGGTGGGAATGGCCGAGGCGGTGGCGGCGGCGGAGCGGGACTTGCCCGGGCGGGGTCCGCTGCCGGACGGCAGCCCGCTCCCGTCCTCGTCCTGGTCGTCGGGTTCGGGGCCGAACTCGCCGGGGCGGGGCGGCTCGTTCCAGTCGAACCACAGGTCGCGGGCCTCGAGTTCGGCGATCTCGTGGTCGGTGAGGCCGTGGACGGTGTCGGGGAACAGCGGGGCGATGGGCTGCTGGAAGTCGATGAACAGGGTGCGCAGGACTTCCGGCTTGCGGCTTTCGATGATCCAGCCGACGCCGCCGGTGTTGGAGTCGCTCGGCGGCTCCGGCTCGCCGTTCATGATCCGTTCGATGCGGCCGGACTCCGCCGGCGAGAAGGAGCGCGGCAGCGGGTCGGGGATGTCCTCGGGCGTGACGCCGAGGGTCTTGAACATCTCGGCGACCTTCTTCGGCGCGACCTTCAGCACGACGGGGATGCAGTTCTCGCGGAGGTTCTCGTTGAGGAGCTGGGTGAAGCCGTCCTGCACGTACACGCTCTGGCCGGCGACGTGCTCGCCGATGCCGTACTTGCGGCCCTTGACCGAGATGGTCTCGGCCAGGTTCATGATCTCCGCGCCGTACTCGCCGTTGCGGGCGGCGGACAGGAACTCGTCCCAGAAGACGGCCAGCGGCCGGTAGGGGCAGCCGGGCAGGGCCGGGTCCCATTCGTGAACCTGGCCGTCCGCCCACAGCATGGTGCCGCGGATCTCCATCAGCGCGACCGCCGCCCGCATCGCCCGCACCATGTAGAGCGCACCGACGCCGTAGCGGTCGCAGTGCTCCCCCAGCACCGGCGTCTTGGAGTCCGGGGCTTCGGTGACCAGCCACACCACCGCGCCGAAGTTCGCAGCGGCGCAGATCGCCAGCGCCATCAGCTGCGTCTTGCCGCCGCCGGACGGGGCGACGTACAGGCCGTGGGCGGCGCCGCGGTCGGTGTAGACGCGGTTGCGGGCCGGCTGGCCGTTCGTCAGGAACCCGCACACCCACCGCCCCTGCGCATCAGGGGTGAGGAGCTCGCGGGTGGCCGGGTAGACGGTGGCGAGCGGGGAGACGTCCCACACCGACACCAGCACGTCCGCCCCGTCCACGGTGACGAACACCCGGCCGTCGTCGGCCGAGGTGCCGAGGGCCTTGCACAGCGCCTTCAGGTCGATGCGCGGCTCGCCGTCGGGCAGGTGCGCGGTCCAGTAGGTGACGCCCCGCTCGGGGTTGCGGCGCTTGCCCGTGAGCCGGGAGCCGGGGATCGCGGTGGCGCCGATTCCGTCGGCCCACCGCTCCGCGTCGGTGGGCTTCTCCCGGCGGCGGCGGTTCTCCTCCGGCACGAGCTTGACCTCCAGCCAGCCGGGCCCGCCCTGGCGGCCGGCCTGCTGGGTCACCGGCAGGAGCACGACGTCGGGTTCGGTGATGCCGAACGCCGCGGCAACCGCGGCCTCGCTCAGGCCGGTGATCGGCCGGCCCGGGTCGCTCGCGCGCAGCAGCATGGTCAGGTCGTGGCGCTTGCCGGGGTGGCGGGTGGCGGTGACGACGTGGGTGCGGCCGGGGTTGTCGGCGCGCTCCCACAGCCCCCGCACGCCGCGGGTGAGCGCGTCGGCCCCGTCGGCCGGCACCGGGGCGGGCGCCGCAGTCGAGGCCGCGGGGGCGGGGGCCGCGGCGGGCAGCGGCGGCGGGACAGGGGTGGCGGCGAGGGCGGGCTTGAGGCGGCGGGAGGTGCGCGACAGCGGCAGCACGATGCAGCCGGCCGCCGCCCACACCCCGGCGAACAGCGCGTCCCAGCCCCAGCCGGGCACCGCACTGGCGGCGACCTCGACCGCGGCCGCCAGCGCGAGCGGCGACAGCCGCATGAGCTTGCGGCCGGTGCCCTCGGTGCTCTTGGCCGCGACCGCCACGCAGCCGACGACCCCGGCGCCGCCGGCCAGGACCACCGCCGTGTGCATTGGGTGGTCCTGTGGAAGGTTCGCGGCCGCGCCCAGGAAGGGCGCGGCCGCAATGTAGAGGGCTCGTTCGAACACGACGGCACGCGGAGTCGGCACCGGTGGGTTCCTTTCGGACAAGCGCCGAGGGCGGCCCCACCCATCTGGTGGGGCCGCCCTCGCGGCGCAGTGTGTGGCGGGTTCAGTTGCGGGCGAAGAAGCCCGGCTTGGGGGTGCGGTGCTTGCGGCCGGAGCGGATCTGGTCGAGGGCCTCGTACATCCGCGCGTGGGTGCGCTGCGTCTCCGTGGTGTCCGCGGAGACCGCCTGCGCGCTCTCGTGCAGGCGGCCCGTCGCCAGGGCGGCGCCGTCCAGGGCGGCGGCCACGGCGTTCGTCATCTCCACGAGCACGCCGTCCACGTGGGCGTCGGCAGCGTGTCCGGCCAGCGTGGAGGCCCGGTCGGCGGTGGCGCGCATCCGCCGCCGCAGCGCCTCCAGCCGCCCCGTCGAGGCGTCCAGGGCGCCCGAGAAGGCCTTCAGCTTGTGCTGCACCGCCTTGTACCGGTTGTCGCCGTCGGTCGGCGCGGGCGCCCGCCCCGTCTGCCGGACCAGCACGGCGGCCGGCGCCTGCCGAACCGGCCCGAGGCCGGCGGCGGACGGTGCCGGTACGGCGGCAGCCGATGCAGGTACGGCACCGGTTGGAGCGGGTACGGCACCGGTCGGCGGGTGGTCGACTTCGCTGCTCATCAGCGTGCTTCTCCCTTCGTGGTCTAGTCGTGGTGGGCGGCGGCGGAGGCCTGCGCCAGACCGCCCGCGTCCATCGCGTTGACGTCCTCGGTGTAGGCCTGCGCGACGGCCCGCGCCGCCAGGGCCGCCGCGGCGGCGGCCTCCTCGCACTCGGCCGAGCAGCGCTGTGCCTGGGCGGCCATCGCGGCGGCGGAGTCGGCGAGGTTCGTGATCAGGTCGACCACGTCGGTGTCGACGTTGTGGTCGCCGACCAGGTCGCCGGCCATCTCCCGCAGCGCCTCGGCCACAGCCGTCAGCGACGCGGCGAGCTCCTCCGCGTCCTCCCTGTCCGCGGCCGCGGCCACCGCGATGTTGGCGATCTCGACCAGGTACTCGTCGAGCGTGACCTCGGTGCGGTGCTGCGCGGCCATCTCCTGCCGGGCGGCCGTGCGCTGCCGGCCGCCCGTGCCCGTGGGTGCCGCCATGGGTACGTCCTCCGTTTCCGTTGTCGGGGTGGGCCGGGTGGTGCCGGGCCGCCGGGTGTGGCGCTCGGGCGCGGGCCCCAGAGCGGCGGGCCCGGTGGCCGGCAGCTCGGGCACGACGATCTCCGCGTCCTGGATGTCGCCGTCGCCGTCGCCGTCCGGTGTGCCGCGCGGCGGCTGCCAGGAACGCCCCGGGGACACGGTCTCCGGCTCCGGGTCCGGATCGCCGGGGCCCGGCCGCGCCGTGCCGTTGCCCTCGGCGGGTCCGGCTTCGGTCGCGGTTCCGTCGGCGGTGCGCCGGTAACCGAACCCGGCGCGCGGGTCCCACCAGGTGTACCGACGCTCCCTCGACCGCTGGTCGTCCGGACCCCCGTCGCCTACCGGCCCGGGCTCGCCCGCCTGCGGTCCTTCGTCTTTCGGCTCCGGCTGCTGCCGTTTCGGGTCCGCCTCCCGGCGTTTCGGGTCCGGCCCGCCGTCTTTCGGCTCCGGGCCGCCGGCCGCTGGCGCACCGTCCTGGCCGTCGACGCCCGTTGCCTTGCCCTTGGACAGGTCGGTCTGTGCGGCCGCCTTCTCCCTCTCGGCCTTCTGTCGCGTCTCCTGCCGCTCGTCCCAGCGCCGCTGCGCCTCCTGGGCGACGGCCTCGCCGAGGGTGGTACGGCCCGCCTCGGCGGCGGAGGCCTTCGCCGTTTCCTTCGCGGCCGCTCGCGCGGCGGCGCGCTCGGCCTTCTTCGCGCGGCGGTCGGCCTTGTCGGTGCGGCGCTCCTGCCGGTCGGCCTCGCGACGGTCGCGGGCCCGGTCACGGTCCTTGGTGCGGTCCGCGAGATCGGCGTTCTGCCGGGCGGCGAGCCGCTCCTGGCGGGCACGGGACCGTTCGGCCGCAGCCTGCTGTCGGCCCTTGCCGTCCCGTCCCCCGCCGGAACCGCCAGAGCCGTAAGAGCCCTTCTGACGGCCCTTCAGGTCGCTCGCCGACTCCGTGCCGCGGCCCGGCCCCTTGCGGCTGCCAGAGGGCCCGCCTGGGCCGTTCTTGGCACCGCCGGGCCCCGGGCTGGAACCCTTGCCAGCACCGGCGCCGGGGTTGGGCCCCTTGCTACCGCCGGGGCCGCCGTTGCGGCCGGCGCCGCCGGGGGCCCCGGCCGGGGACTTGGTCAGGCCCTTGTCGGCGCCCTTGCCCGCGCCCTTGCCGGCCGCGTCCGTCTTGCCCTGCACCGCGGTGCGGGCCGCGGCCGCCTGCAGCTGGGCCTGGCGGAGCTTGTTCTGCTGCTCCATGAGCCCGGTTTCGCGGTCGGTTTTCGCCTTCAGGCGCGCGATCGCGACCTCGATCTCGGCCTCGCGCAGAGGCGCTTCGGCGTCCTTGCGGGCGCGTCCGAGGTCGATCCGGTATTCCAGCCAGTCGCCGATCCGATCGGCGAGGGAACGCCGCACCCAGTATTCGGCGGATTCCTCCTCAATTTCCGCATCACCGCCGGAATTCCCGGATGCGGAACTGGAGGGAATTCCTTCCGAGGCCAGGAATGCCGCGGGAGGCGCGGGTGCGGGAATGGCAGGGAGTTCGAGTGTGGTCTCCTCGGGGCTCTCCGGGGGGACCGCGGTCTCGTCGCGGTAGAGTGGGATCGGCGGCGGGACGTAGGAGCCGTCCCCGGCGCCGGGGAACTCGATCACCTGGCCGTCGCGGCTGTCGCTGTCGTTGCTGTCGTCGGACACGGGAACCTCCTTCCAGGGGTTGACAGACAGTGGGCTCTCGTGTGCACGCGTGCACGGGCACGTGTGCACGCGTAATGCGCGCGAGGCCCCGCCGGCCGTCCGGCGGGGCCTCGTATGTCACGCAGGGTCATGCGGGGGATGCTGCGCCACGACCTGCTCCGCGTAGCGCATCAGGTCGTCCCAGATCCGCCGGTCCCCCGCGGCGCGCTTTTGCAGCGCCGTCATCAGCAGTCGGCACACCAGGGCGAAGCCGGCCCACGCATCCGTGCGGCCGGCTCTGATGTCCTTGGCGATCTGGGAGCGGGCGGTGCGGAGCCAGAACTCCATCGCACCCTGCTCGCCGCGCTGTTCGCGGGCTTTGCGCTCCTCGTCGACGTACCAGGCGCGGCGCTTTTCCGTGCCGCGTTCGACGCCGGTCAGCGGCCGGTTCACGCGGACCGCTTTTCGCTCAGGTCGAAAATCGTCGTGGGGCCACCATAGCGGGATTCCGCCGAGGCGGTGACCGATTCCGCGGAATTGGTTGTGGCGAGGGCGGGCGGGATCTTCTTTCCCTTCTCGAGGGCCTTTTCGCGGCGCTTTCCGGGGAGGGCGTTCACCTCGTCGTCGTGGGCGCGGCGCTTGTAGGCGCCCTTCTCCAGGCCGGCGGTGACGGCCTTCAGGTGCCGCAGGACGTCCGCGAGCTGGCGCTCGAGCGGCAGGGCCCGCAGCCGGGCGTGGTACCAGCGGTCGCCCTCGACGTGGGTGGACCGCAGGTGGACCCGGGTCTCGCGCTGCAGCGTCTCCAGGTTCTGCCCGATCCCCAGCAGCACGCGCTGCAGGTCGGCGAGGTAGGCGACGAAGGCCTCGGGGTTCTGGGCGACGGCCCGCAGGGCGTTCTCGTGCTCGTCCGTCATGGGCGTTTTCCTCCTTCGAGGTTCGACCGGGTGTCCCGGCCTCAGGGGGTGGTGGTCGCGGTTGTCGACCCGGGCTCCGGCCGGACGGCCGGGTCTAGGGTGGTGCTCGGCGCTTCGGCGCCTTCGGCGGTCACCAGGGCGATTTGGGCGCCCTGGTGACCACCGGAGAGGCCGTGCACGGGTGCGGCCGGCGGGGCCGGTCAGGGCCGGTAGCCCTGGACGAGGAGCTCGGCGGCCTCCTGGCGGTACTCGGAGGCGGTGGCCGGGGAGGACACCTCCAGCTCGCGCTGGATCTCCGCGAGCGGCAGCTGCTCCGCCTCGCCGCCGGCGGTCGCCAGGATCATCCGGGCGACCTTGCGCACCGCCCGCTCGCGCGGCCGCAGCTTGGCGATGTCCTCGGTTTCGACCGCGCGCCGCTCGATTTCGGCGGCGGCCAGCCGCGTTTCGGCAGCGGCCTGCGCCATTTCGGCAGCGGCCTTCCGGGACTCCTCCGCGGCGGCGAGAGCTGCCTCCGTGCGGGCCTTCTCCTCGGCCGCCCGGCGGTCCGCTTCGGCAGCGGCCCGGCGCCTTTCGGCAGCGGTCCGCTCCGTTTCGGCAGCGGCCGCGTCCGCTTCGGCAGCGGCCCGGCGGGCCACCGCGATGGTCTGCGTCTCGATCGCCCGCTCCTCCGCCGCCGCGATTCGGTCGGCCTCGGCGGCCGCCCTGCGCTCCTCGGCCGCGGCCCGCTCCAACCGGGCCGCCTCCACGTCCGCGGCGGCCGCCGCCTGCCGCTGCTCGGCCTCCTCCCGCTCCGCCGTGGCGGTGCGGGCGCGGGCCTCGGCGACCAGCGCCGTCTCCAGCGCCGCCTTCTCCATCTCCGCGGCCCGCTCGGCGGCCGTGACCTGCGCCTTCGCGTGGGCGCGGGCCTGGCCCGTCTCGCCCTCGACCTCGGCGCGCACCGCCTCCAGGCGGCCTTCCGCCCGCAGCCGGTCGGCCTCGGCCTCCTTCTCGGCGAGCTGGCGGCGGGTCTCGGCCTCCAGGCGCCGGCGCTCGGCCTCCTCGGCCCGCAGTTCGGCCTCCCGCTCCTGCTCGTCCGGCATGGCCAGCGCCTGCGCGACGGTGTAGCCGTAGGGGGCCATCGTCATCGGCAGCAGCTCGTCCTCGCTGGCCGCGCCCAGGTCGCCGCCGTGCTTGCGCTTGAGCCACAGCTCGTAGGCGATGAGCTCCTGCTGACGGCGGACCATCTCCGGGTAGGAGACGACGTTGTACAGCCGCATCCGCCGGTACAGCCGCGGCGTGGCCACCGGGGCCAGCAACCAGCGGTGCAACGGCACCCGGTCAGCCGCCGTCCCGGCCTCCAGCTGCGCCTTCTGAATGATCAGGCGGCGCGCGGCCTCCACCCCGATCACGAACAGCAGCGGCATGACGCCATGCGCGGCCGCCCGCACCGGATCGGCCGCGGGCGCGCCCTGCGACGAGGCGTTGAACCAGATCGTCGCCGCGGTCATGCCGTGCCCGGCCAGGCGCAGCACCGGCCACGGGGTGTACTTCCAGACCAGGTACAGGTCCAGGGCCAGGAACGCCACGATCGAGGCGTCCACGCCGACCGGGAACCAGGGGGCGAGCCGCTCGCTGAACCCCCAGGCGAGGGCAACCCGGGACAGGGTGTCGTAGGACATCGCGAAGCCGATGATGCCCACCGCGGTGCCGCCGAAGGCGGCCGCCACGGACAGCAGGATCATGAGCGGGTTGCGGGCCGTGCGCGGCGTGTCCGAAGCCGCCGCGGCCGGGGGCGAAACGAATCCGGCCGTCTCCGAAACGGGGTGGGCCGGTGCCGAAACGGGGCCCAGCGCGGGCTGCGCCGGAATGGGGGGAGCCGCCGTGGGCGGCATGTCGATGATGGTCACGGAGGCCTCCGGAAGAGATCGTCAAGGGTGGGGGCGAAACGGCCGGGGCTGCTCCCGAAACGGGATCAGGTGCTCCCGAAACGGGGTCAGGCGTTCCCGAAACGGCGGCCGGCCGGGATACAGAACGGGCCCGTACGGCCCGTCGGGACGGGTCCGCACGCGGCGTCCTGCGCCGTGGGGCCGAAGCGGCGCGGTGCTGCTCCCGAAACCGATCGAGGCAGCGGGGGGCGGTGCCGAAATCAGCGGCGCAGCCAGGCGACGCGCTTGGCGTTGCCGTTGGCTCGGATGACCGCGCGGACGTAGGCGGTGACCTCCTCGCCGCGGGCGTCGCGGCTGCGGACGGTCAGCGCGGCGGCCAGGGTGCCGGTGCGGAAGACGACGGCCGCCTCCCGGTCACCGGCGGCAACGGCCGCCTGGATGGCGCGGGTGAACTCGCGCTGCCCCCGGAACTCGGTGACGGTGTCGCGTAGGCGCTCGAACATGGGCGGGTCCTCTCCGGTCGGTCCGCCGGCATCCGGCGGGCGGCGCGTCGGGCATCGTCGAACACCGCCGCCCCGCACCGGCGTGCGGGGCGGGGCGGCGGCGAATGACAACAACCGACTACTGCTGCTGGCCGGCCTTCTCGGCCTGCGCCCGCTGGTGCATCTCGCGGGCCCGGCGCAGCAGCTCGTCCATCTGCTGGCCGGTCCAGGCCTGGTCCTCGGGGCTGCTCACCGGTCACCGCCGTTCGGGTCGGCCGGCGGGGCCGGAGGCGCGGGCGGGGCCGGAGGCGCGGGCGGCGGGACGGGGGTGCCTCCGCCGATGAAGCTGCGGCACACGTACAGGTGCTGGCGGAGCATCATCCGCGACCTCCCGCGGCGGCGCGGGCGGCGGCTTCGGCGGCCGCCCGGTCGGCTGCTCGCTGCGCCTCCAGCCGGGCAGCCTGCTCCTGGATCTGGCGCTGCAGCTCGGCGGCACCCTCGGGCGTCATCGTCATGGCGCTCACCCGGCAAGCGGGAGGCCGCGCGTGGCGGCGACGGCCGCGGAGACCGTGGCCGGGAGCGCCCGGACGGTGGGGATCGCGGTGTGCGGCTCGTCGGCGAGGCCGTCCAGGTCGATGGCGACCTTGCGGATCGCGCGGGTGGCGGCCAGCGCCCGGTCCCGGACCTGTCGGGCCGGGTCGCGCAGCAGGATCAGCAGGCCGTCCAGGCCGCGGGCGCCCTGCGGGTAGCGGCCGGCGGCGACGTCGGCCCAGACCGCCTCGGCCAGGTCCTCGTCGAGGCCGGTGCTCTCCGGGCTGATCGCGGCGAGCTGCTCGGCGGCGGCCGCGCGCAGGCGGACCGCGTACCGGTCGTCGAGGTCGTCGAGGTCGTCGTTCGGGTGGCTCGCCGGGGTGCCGGCGGATGCCATGATGGTGTCCACGGTCGTGTCCTCTTCTCACAGGTTGGTGGGCGACCGACGAAGGCCCCGGGGTCGCACCCCCGGGGCCTTCTTGTGCTGACTGCTGTACGAGCAGCCACGGCCGCCGCCCGCCCCGCGGGTCGGGGTCGACGGCGGCCGTGGTCGTTCGTGCTGGCGGTGGCTCAGGCAGCGGATACCTTGAGCGGCTCGGTGGGCGTGCCGGTCGGCATCGTGAGCGGGAAGATTGGGCTGCGCGCGCCTTGAAGCGGCATGGCCCGACGTTTGTCGGCGTCGTCGACGGCTGGGCGTGTTCGGTTCCACGCGTCGGCTCGCTCGCGCAGGGCCGTCCGGGCAACCGTCCGCTCGGTCTCGCGCAGGAGCTCGGCCAGCAGCTCGCGGTTGCGGCGGTGCTGCGGTTCCCGGCGGAGCAGACTCAGGTAGATGGCGCCGAGTCGCTGACCGTCGGTGCAGTGGACTCGGCCGGTACATGCGGCGCAGCGGGTGCGGTGTTTGAAGTAGGTCTCGCGGGCCGTCTCGACGGTGGGCGGGGCCGGGTCAAGTTGGGTGAGTGCTGGGGCGTTCGGCGTCGTCACTTTGCGCAGGACCTTGGTCGGTTGGCGGGAAGCGGTGTCCGTGATGGCTTCGGCCGAACGCTGCTGCTGTTCAGCGATCGTCACGTCCATGATCACCAGTCGGTTGGTGCCGATGCAGCGGCGCGCACCAGGGGTGCCGGCGGGGTGGGTGTGGTGTGGGACGAGCTTGGGTTCCTTGCTGTGGG
This sequence comes from Kitasatospora sp. NPDC085895, assembly GCF_040702125.1. NCBI lineage: Bacteria > Bacillati > Actinomycetota > Actinomycetes > Kitasatosporales > Streptomycetaceae > Kitasatospora > Kitasatospora sp. NPDC085895. The sequence goes on from NZ_JBFBJY010000038.1 coordinate 31,840, forward strand.
GTCCGGTGATGGGGCACCAAGTACCGCAGTCGGGGCAGGCGAGGCTTTCGGCTCCGGGCAGGAGGTCAATCAGCTGGGGCAGCAGGGTCGACAGGGCGAGCGGTGGTCGGGAGGACGTGGTTGTCGTCCGGGTGCGGCGCTTGCGCGGCCGGGCGGTGGACATCGCGGTTGGCGTGGGCATCGGGGCTCCTCGGGCTGGAGGGCGAGGGTCGCGTCGGTGCGGTGCTCTCTCCGCTCGCCATGGCCTTGTGCGCCAGGGACGCCCTGAGGGGAGGACAGTTCACCGCGACCACGCAGATGGTGGTGCTGCCGGGGGATTTGGTGGAGCTATCAACCCCGGCGAGAGGTTGCTGATCGGTGGAGATGCAGGCCGTTCGGCGGCCCGTGCTGTTGATGTCAGCTCTGATCGGCGGGGACCCGGGATGCCGGAACGACCGCAGCCGATGTGAGGAAGGCTTCGAAGGCGGCAACGTCCACTCGGATGTTCGCTCGCTGGCCGACGCCGATGTCGATGGCTGCCAGACGGCCCTCGCCGATCAGGTTGTACACGTGCTGCACCGAGCAGTTCAGGGCCTGGGCGATCTCCGGGGCGGACAGGTAGGGCTTCAGTTCAGGTGGTGAGGGCATCAGGAACTCCCAAGTTCCATATGGAGCATCGTTGAACCCATTGAAGCAATGTTCCATATGGAAGTCAAGAGACTGCGTGCACGTCCGGACGCAAAAGGAGGCCCTGTCCCGTCGGGACAGGGCCTCCTTGCAGGGGCTTCAGGCCGAGAAGGCGTACTCCAGGACGTAGCGGGATGCGTCGAGGAGCATCTCCTGGTACTCAACTGTCCGGCCGTCCGAGGTCACGGCCCAGCGGGTGATCTCGACAACTGGGGCTCCGACCGCCATGGCCAGCCGCTCGGCCTCGTCCGCGGCCGCCGGCCTCGATCGCAGCACCTCCCGGAAGCGAGCCGGCGCGTGCCCGCCCTCGGCGAGTCGGGCATAGGTACCGCCAGGGCCGGTGTCTGCCTCGGCAATCGGCGTGCCATCCGCGAGGTCGGCAGGCAGGTAGGCGATCGCGTGCTGAACGGGGACGCCGTCGACGACGAAGATCCGCGACCGCCTCCAGACGGGCGCCGACTCCTCCAGCTCCAGCCCCTCTGCGACATGGTCAGGTGCCGGCACCCGCTCGACCTGAAGGTTCGCGACTTCAAGCGGGCGGTCCTCGACGTCGGCAGTCCAGATCGCGCGCCCACCGCCCCACAGGTCCATACTCAGCCGACGGTTGGCGTGCCGCCAGATCGGCCGGAACGACCGCACGTACGTGCCTGACCCTCGCCGGCTTTCTACGAGCCCCTCGGTCTTCAGCCGCTCAATCACCCTCCGCGCGCTCATCTTGGACAGTGCGTAGTCCTGCATGATCTGGGGCTCGCTCGGCACCCTGTCGCCGGCCCGCAGGTCCCCGCGCATGATGGCGCCGCGGATCTCGGCAGCCACCTGCGCCACCTTGCCCGGCTCCTGACCAGCCAATTCGCTCTCCTCGCCCGGATTCACGGCCCTACGCTACTGCCGCCGCGCCCGCGCTTCGATATCCGGCTGTACTTGCGCACTGCCGTCACTCCATGTTCTATATGGAACTCTAGATCCTGCAGCCACCACCTGCCTGCTGGCAACAGCAGGTCTGGAGCGCTGCAGGCACCACCTGGCACCACGGAAGTAGGGCGCTCATCAGACAACCACTCGACCACCGGCGCGCAACCCCAGACACCACGCTGCAGCACACATAGAGGTGGACTTGCCAGGCAGCAGAGGGTCTAGGATCAGGTGCTGTCCGTAGTCAGGCGAGGAGTGGAAGCCCCGCCGGAACCGGACAAAAGGTAAGGCCCCGTTAGCTTCCGCGGCGGGGTGGAAGTTCCCGCCGGAACCGGAGGCCCGGGGCCGGAGAGTCAGAGACCGTTGTCGAAGGCGGCCTCGATGACTCAGTAGCGGCACACCTAATCAGAGGAAGGTGGCGCGCCGTGTATCAGCGTACCCGGAGCAAGGCCCGCTGGCGCAACAGCCAGGCGGTAATGCCCTCCGCGTTGTCTGCGCTTGCTCGCACACCCATCGATGACCAGTCCTCCGTGCGGCTGCTGACGCTGCGCGCTGCACGGATCTCGCCTGTCCCGCGATGGATCCGGGGAGCCTCATGACCTAAACCGCTACGGGCGGCGCCATTGCCGGAACTCCTCCTGCCAGAGGACTTCACGGAAGCGCCGCCCGGGTGCTCACCGGCTTGCCGGCCGGATACGCGCCCAATCGTCCACGTGAGGAGACCGCCCTGCCAGGGGCCTGTCGTCCTCTTTTCGGTTCTTCCTGGAACCCACGTCAACCCCCTTCGAGGGCTTCCGTGTGCCCTCATCCAAACGCATGAGGACGGGGCCATGATGCAGCACGATGCTGCCCAAATCCAGTCGGCCATGCCCGACTGCCGTACAAACCCGCGATTTTCGGATGCCTCTATCCGCTCCGCGCTCCCCGGCCAGCGGTCAGCTGGGCAGCCCGTGCCCACCCCTGCGCCGTCCCGGACCGTGTGGGCGCCTCGAGAGCAGCACCTGCTGTCCGGCACCGCGAGCAGGTTCGCGCTGGACGGCTACAGCTGGATGCAGGCAGTGCACTGGGTGCACGACTCCGGCCTGTACGTCCCACCCCCGCGGCGTCCGAGCTTCTGCAAGACCACGGTCCGGCTCGCGGAGGTGCTCTCGGCACTGACGCCGTGCCGGCCGTCGATCGCGCATCTGATGCGCGCGTTGGGCTGCTCCCGGCGGACCGTGCAGTACCACCGGGACATCCTCCAGGCGACCGGTCTGCTGGCCTGGCGCTCGGTCGGCACCCGGCTGCCGATGATGCCCGGTCAGAAGCGTGTCACCTGCCTTGCGTCGGAGTACGAGCGGCTCATCCCCCTCTCCTACGACCAGGCGCTCGGGATCCGCACCGCTGGCGAGGGTGTAGAGCGGCGGATGACCGGCATCTCGGAGGCGGGCCGGACCCTGATCGCGAAGCTCGGGCAGAGGGCCTCGCGCAAGGTCAAGGTCCCCCGGTCGAAGGGATCCGCAAAGACTCCCTCAACCACTGCCCCGTCCCAGGGCCCACAGGCCACTGACAACACCTCAGCAGCCAACAGCCGTTGCACCCCAATGGAGGGTGGTTGCTCAACAGTTCTTGCTGACGGTTCTACTCCCCATCCCTCTGAGACAGACGTCGCGAGCGGGAAGCCGAAGTCCACCGTCGCGAAGAAGTCCACGAAGGCGGGGTGCTGCGCCCGGAAGCTCAACCGGGTCGGGCGGCGGTTTCAGCTGGCCGCCGAGCTCGTTCGCCGGGTGCCGTGGCTGCGCCGCGCTCTGGTGCCCCGGATTGCCTGGGTCGTGCAGGAGGTCGCGGACGCGGGCTGGACGGCGCAGGAGGTCATCGCCTGGCTGTCCACGCTGGAAGAGCCCAAGCGCGGCAGCTACCGGCCATCCGGCCTGCTCGCCCACCGGCTGCGCGGCATGACCCAGATGCCCGGCTGGCGCACCCCGAAGGAACGCGCCGCCCAGGTCGAACGCTGGCGCGAGTCCCGCTCTGCCGAGCGCGCCCGCCGCGACCGCACCTCGCCGGAGTGGACGTTCACCGACTGGCAGGACCCGGCCACCCGGGCCGCCGCCCGCCTCGTCGATGAGGCCTTCGCCCAGGTCCGGCAGGCCGGCGGCCAGGGCGCCCAGGAGCTGGAGCTGTTCGCCCAGGACCAGGACGGCCTGACCGACCTGCACCAGCTCACCCGCGAGGACGTCATCGAGCTGCGCACCCTCGGCCAGAGCGACCCGGAGATGGTCCTGATGGCGATCCGGGACTGCGGCGAGGCCTACGCCCGCCAGCTCTACACCCACGGCCTGGTCGACCAGGTCCTGCGCCTGCGGCACACCGGCCGCATGCTCATCCACCAGACCTGGAGGTCCGCGTGACCGAGACGTCCACCGGCATCGACCTCGCCCGCGTCGCCCTCAAAGCCGCCCGCGAAGCCGCTTGCACCCAAAGCGCCGACGCCCCCGGCGGCCGCAGCTCCACCACCCGCCCCACCCGCCGCACCACGGTCCGCACCGGCGGCCGCGACCCGATCGGACTCGGCGCCGCCCTGGCCGGCCTGATCGCCGAACGAGCCTGGGACACCCCGACCGCCGCAGGCGGCATCCTCGACCAATGGACCACCATCGCCCCCGAACTCGTCGGCAAGGTGACCCCGACCCACTTCAACGCCCGCACCGGCCGCCTCGACCTCCAACCCACCTCCCCCGCCTACGCCACCCAGCTGCGCCTGCTCGGCCGCCAGCTCGTCGCCCGGATCAACGGCAAGGCCGGCCAGACCCTCGTACGGGACCTGCGGGTCCTGGCGCCCGGCGCTATCGCTGCCGGTTCCGACCAGCGCACCGATCACCAGGCCGTCAAACAGCCCGAGGCTCCGGTCCGCACTCGCGACGACGCGAGCACCGGCTACCACCGCGCGCTCGCCGCAATCCGGCGCACCGCCACCCTCACCGACCCGGCCATCGCCGCCGCCATCGCCCGCCAGGAGCAGGCCATCCTCAGCCGACGCGAGCCGGAAACGGCGTTCACCGACGCCGTCACCACCCAGACCGACCAAGACGAGGCCGCCGCCCGCACCACGGCCACCACCAGCCAGGCCCTCGCCGAACGCCGCGCCCGCGCCGACAAAGCCGCCCGCGGAACCACTCCGCTGCGGGAGGCGAGCCCGCCGATGCTCCTCAGCGGCGCCGCGTAACAACCCGACCGGGACCGGCATGCCGGGCCGATCCACCGTACGAATCCGTGAGCCGGTGCCGTCCGAAGTCCCCACCGGGGACAATATGGGCAGGCACCTGGCTGGCTACACACGGCACCATGTGCGACAACACCCTCGACCTGGTCCCCGGATCACGAAACCGCGAGGACCGCCGCGGCACCCCGTGCCGTGGCGGTCCTCGCGGCAACGGCCACTTAGGCCAGCCTCATCGTTGCAGCTCAGAAGGCACTTTCACTTTCCGATCATGATCCGGACGCGACTCCAGATAAAACGCGCAGGTTAACCGGGTGTCTGCGCTAAGGCCGGCGTACGCGTTGAAGTTTCAGATCATCAGATGACAAGCAGGAAGGTGTCAGGAGACGCCCTCGGCGATGCCGGAGAGGCGGTACGCGGTGGAAGTGTCGATGCCGAGGGCCGCGAGCAGGTCGAGGGCGGCGGTGAAGGACGGGGCCCCAGCGATTCGGGCGGCGGCGAGGCGGGCGGGGAGGCGGCCGGCGGCGATCAGGGCGTTCCACTGGTCGGCGGAGAGGGCGAGGTAGCGCAGGCCGGGGAGTTCGGCAAGGCACGCCAGGTCGATGACGGGGCAGCGGGACAGGTCGATGGAGCGCAGCGCCGGGAGGGTCCGCAGCGGGGCGAGGTCGATCGGGGCCGGGGAGCCGACGGCGAGGGAGGCGAGGTGCGGGTGGCCGGTGAGGGGGGCGAGGTCGGCCCCGGCCGCTAGGTCGACGGCCAGGTCCTCGACGGGGAGCGCGGCCAGGGGGGACAGGTCGGCGGTGGCGCAGCGGTTGAGGTGCAGGCGTCGCAGGTGCGGGGTGGCGGAGAGCGGGGCGAGGTCGGCGGGTGAGGGGAGGTCGTTGAGGTGGAGTTCCTGAGCGTCCGGTGCGAGCCGCTCGTCCAGGGCCTGGACCACCGGCTCTCGCGAGTCGTCGTCGGTCTGCTGCAGGGCATGCGGGTCCGGCAGGCCCAGGGCCTGGCCGAGCCAAGCGGTAACGGAGGAGGCCACGTAGCGCGGGCCGCCATTGAAGTCGCGGCCGACCTCGATCACCTGGCCGGGGCGGCCGTCCGCGGCCGGCGCAAGGTCCACGGCGAGGAAGTTGCCGTCGAGCCCGGTGGCGAACGGGAGCCAGCCCGGATGCCCCGAGCAGCGACGCACCGTGTTCGGCGGGTCGGCGTCGAACACCACCTTGTCCCAGTCGAGGCTCCAGCCGAACCAGGCCGGCACGCCGATGTAGTCGTCACGCTCGGCCAAGGCCCCGGCGAGCGACAGCCAGCAGTACCCGGCCAGTGCCTCGCTGCCGCCGTCCCCGTCGGCCTCCAGGTAGAGCGCCCGCAAGTCAGCGGGCAGCGGTCGGCCTAGGCGGCGCTCGGCTGCGGCGAGCTGCTCCTCGGTGACAGGTGCCGACAACTCCGGTTCCGCACCGGAGTGTTCGACGTGCTGCCGCAGTACGGCCCGCAGCCGATCGACCGCCTCAGCCGGGTCGCCGGCTGGGCGCCGGGAGGGTTCCGCGCCTTCGGCCGCGCCCGGTTCGGACGGTTCGAAGGCGGGGTCGACGGTCAGCGTCCAGCCGCTCTCGGGACCGCCTCCGGGCTCCAAGTCGTCCCGGAACACCACCAGTTCGAAGGCCCCCGAGGGGTGGCAGGCGAACTCCAGAGCGATGCCCTCCCAACCGTGGCTTTCCCGGAATGCGGACGACAGTGAGGAGATGTGCGGGTGCAGGTTCAGGTGTGGAAACGCGTTCGGGTTCAGGTGCGGGGGCAGGTTCAGGTGTGCCGGCAGGTTCATGTGCGCGGGCAACCCCGCGAAGAAGCCGCCCGGGCGGCTCGGCACCACATACCCGCCACCGGACATAGAGCTGCCGCCCTGGCTCCCGCGCCCGCGCAGCAGGTACTCCGTCCAGCCCTCCGGCGCCCCCGCGACGATCTCCGCCGCTATCTGCCGTGCCGTCTGTTCCACCGTCAGGTCCATGTCCGTCCCCTCGCGTCCGCGCTGTTCGGACGATCATGCCAGCGGACTGCGACAGGACGGCCGTCTAGGGAGCTGCCCCCAGTTGGGGAGGCCAGACGGGAGGCTTTGACTCTGCTCCTTGCGGGGAACCGGGGCGGTCAGGTCGCGGTGTAACCGCCGTCCACAGCCAGGACGGATCCGGTGACGTAGGCGGCGGCAGGCGAGGCGAGGAAGGCGTAGGGGGGCGGCGATCTCCTCGACGGTGGCCCGGCGGCCGAACGGGGTGAAGATATTGATGCGCCGGTCGGAGGCCGGCCGAGTTCGCTTCTCCAAACAACATGGCCCTCCTCTACATCGAGGAAAGCTACTGAGCCCCCACCCGGCAGGGGGAGGCTGAACGGCAGATCTCAAACGCGGTCTGTGAGGTCAGCCATCGGCTCCTCCCTGCTCAAGGAACTTGCTGACCTCGTCCGCGATGCCCTTGCCGTGGGTCTTCTTCACCGCGCTCCGGCCGGTGGATTCGGGGATGCCATCGCTGCCGACCCACACGTACGGGTCCGTGTCTTCATCATCGACTCGCATGGCAATCTGGATATCGATGGTCTTGAGGTGGCTGGCGGGGGCGGCGGCGTAGATGGTGGCTGAGGCCCGGCGGAGCGGGTAGAGCCGGAAGTTCCTGATCCAGGCCGAGCCGTACCTGTCGAGGAAGGCGCCGTGGCCGTCTTTTCCTGCACGTATCTGCACCTCGTCGTGGTAGAGGCGCAGGTCAAAGTACTCTTCGGCGCGGTTCTCGACGGTGACCTGGAAGCTGAAGTACGTCAGGCCCTTCGCGTCGTCGTCACGGCCTCCCTTGGGGACGTCGCCCTTCTTGAAGCTGTGTACCCGGACGCGGAGGCCCGTGAAGTCTTCGTCGTACTCCTGCCAGTCCCCGAGGACGTTCGGATGGAGCATGCTGTGGTCTTCCCCCTGATGACTGTCGGCGGGTAGCGGTTGCGGGCGTGAGTAGTTGCAGTACAGGATGCCCCGGCACGTGATCTATCGCGTCATCGCCTTCGCCAGGACGACGAGATCGCCCACCTCCGCACGACACCACTGGGCCCTGATCACTACCCGGCCGCCGAACTGGTCGCGCTCTACCGCGAACGCCGGAAGATCGAGCCGGCCTTCGAGGAGATCAAGAACCACCTCGACTCCCAGCGGGCCGATCAGGGTGACGCCAAGGCGGCCCAGTTCAACCCCATCGGCGGGCAGCGGGATCGCGCTCGGCGACATGTCGGGCGACTGCGTCGACGCCGGGGCGGGCGTACCGCTCCAGGGAACGGAAGGAGGCGTGGCGGGAGCGGGCCAACAGCATCGGGGGTTGAGGCGCCGCCCTCCGCGTCGTGCGTGAGCGCGGAGTGCTGCAGCCGGCGCAGGGTCCACGGGTGGCATGGCGTAGCCGGGCGGACGACGTCATCCCTGGGTCAACCTCCGTAACAGCAGCGGTCGGGGCTACCCGGCGACGCTACTGCTCGATGGCGTGGAGGATGCGCTCGGCTACCAGCTCCGGCTTGTCGGTCGGCAGCGCGTGGCCGGCGTCAGGCACGATCTCCACGCTGGCCGAGGGTGCGAGCCTGCCGAGGCGCTCGGCGACCTTGCGTGAGTCGTGCATGGCGCTGCGCGCCCCGAGTAGGAACAGCGAAGGAACGCGCAGGCGGCGCAGTTCCTCGTCGGAGAGGACCGGTGGTATCGGGAGTGCGCGACGGAATCCCATCGATGCGCGCATCAGGCCCATCAGTTCGCTTTCCAGGATCGCGCTGTTGCCGACCAGACGGGCGAGCCGCGGGCGGAGCGGGCGGGGTGCGGCTGTGGCGAGCCCGCCGGCGATCAGCCAGGCGTAGAACCGCGGCCCGAAGTCGGCGAAGCCCGCCGGGTCCACCAGGGTGAGGGACGCGGCCCGGCGGGGGTGGTGGATCTGGTGGTTGATCGCCAGCCAGCCGCCGTAGGAGCAGCCGACGAGCTGTGCGTCCGTCACCTCCAACACAGCCAGGACTTCGTCCAGCCAAGCGGCGCCGTCCTGGCCGTCGCGGATCGGGGTGGTTTGAACGCTCGCGCCTGGCTCGCCGACGGTGTCGACGGCGATGACCGGACGGTGCCGGGCCAGCGTGTCGATGTACCGGTGCCACATCAGCGCGTTTCCGCCCGATCCGGGGAGCAGCACGATCGGCTCGCCGCTCGGTGGGCCGGTTCGGTAGACGCGAGTGGTCCCGAACGTGGTCGGAAGATCCAGTGCCGTCCGCGGCCCCGGCCACAGTTCGGCCAGAGTCTGCTCGTATGCGGCGCGGAACCGTTCTCTGGCTTGGTCGTTCTTGAACTCACCAATTCGCATGGTACATGTGTATCACGGCATGATACGGGTGTACCAGGGAGGTGGGATCATGAACACGCGGGTCGATCACGAGGAGCGCCGACGGCAGATCGCCGAGGCACTGTTGAGGATCGCTGACACCCAGGGCCTGCAGTCGGCCAGCATGCGGGCCGTCGCCGCCGAGGCCGGCGTCTCCCTACGGCTGGTGCAGTACTACTTCGAGACCAAGCAAGGGCTGCTACTCGACGCACTGGCCAGGCTCGGCGCCCAACTTCAGGCCCGTATGGAGAAGTGGATCGGCGCGGCGGGGACCCCGCCCACACCGCGCGGCACCGTGACCGCGCTCCTGTCGTGCATCCTGCCGACCGACCCGGAAAGCCGGCGGATCACCAGGACCTACGCCGCCTACTACACCCTGGTCCTCAACGACCCCAAGGTGCTGGAAAAGCACGGCGCGCGGCAGCCAGAACTGCTGGAGGGCTTTCTCGCCAAGCAGATCCGCGCGGCTCAGCAGTCCGGGGAGATCGGTCCCGACAGGGACCCCGAGATCATCGCCGCCGGGCTGCTGGCCATGGTCAACGGACTGGGCTCGAGCGTGCTGGGCGGCCAGCGCACGGGCGACGCCGCACTCGCGATCCTCGCCTACCACCTGGACGAACTCTTCCGGACGCCGTGAGAGCCGGTACGGCCCGGGCCGGGAGGATCCACCACCTACCGTGCTCGTCGCCACCGGCGCTCTGCCGGCCGTTCCGAGCCACATCGGCCGACAAGGCGAGTTCAACCTGAGTAACGGGGGGCGGAAGGTCAGGTCTTCGCAGGTAAGGAGGCGGCTGACCTGGCCGGCTCCCAGACCTCGACCCAGGTGGTCGCGGGGATCCGGATGCCGGCGGCCGCGCTCTCCCAGAAGCTCTAGGGCCCCTGCCCGCCGCAGGCCGCCTGGCCGCAGCTCCAGGCCCTCGCCGGCCGCCTGGCCCCGGACCCCGACCGGTGGGCGGTCACGGGCGTCCGCGGGGCGGGGGCGGAGGTCCGCACTCCGCAACAACCGGGTCCCGGCCCGGCGACGAACCGCGTCCGGCCGTCGCCCCGGCTGGATCCCGGGGGTTACGGTGCGGCGACGGCGGAATCCGGGACAGGGAGAAGACCATGAGAGCGGATCGGAGGCAGGCGGCCATGGCCGCCCTGGCGTTGTGCGGCGCGCTGGCGCTGACCGCCTGTCAGAACGGCGACGACCTGGCCGCGCCGGACGCGAAGCTCACCGCGGCCGCACCGGCCCCGCCGACCGCCAGCGCCACGGTCGCCGTGCCGGCCCCCTCGAAGACCGGCGCGGCACCCAAACCCTCGGCGACCGCCACCCCGGCGGGGAAAAATCCACCCGCCCCGGCCCCACCCCCCGCACCGACCTGCGGCGCCGACCACAGGATGCCAGTCTCGCCCGACACGATCGCCGTACACCGCTACACGCCCAAGGACGGTATGACCAGTCTCATCGTCCAGCACGGCACGTACGGTTGCCCCGGGCGCTTCGAACCGTCGGGCGCGTGGACGCACATCCCGATCTCAGAGAAGGCTAAGATCACCGCGACGGCACCGATCCTCCCCTCGGAGGTGATGGGCAAGCCCATCTCCACCAGCGAGCTGACCGGGTGGCTGGAGACCCACCCGGACAAGGGCCTGCCCTTCCGCTACCACCTGAACGCGGCGGGGGTCATCGACACCCTCGACGAGATCTACGTCAAGTAGCACGCCGAGCGCCCCGGGCCGCTACCAGATGGAGTCGACCACCCCGTTCGAACCGCTCGGCGGCCTCCAGCCGCACCCGCTCCCGACGCTATTGCTCCCGGGCAGCGAACCCGCCCCCTTGCGCGTATCGCACCCCGATGTCATACCGCAGGGATCAAGGTCCGTCAGCACCTACGACAAGGCGAGTTCAACCTGAGTAGACGGCCTGTTCCGGCGGCCCTAGCCTCACACGTTGATGAACACGATCACGAACCCGGTCGAGACCGGCGAGGACTTCCGCGCCCTTCTGAAGCAGCTCACCCAGCACTTGGAGGGCCCCGGCGCGAACCCTCCCGACGTGGACGACCTCCTGCTTCGCTGGGCCGCAGCCCTCCCCGACCACGCGCCGGATCCCGGCTGGACCGGGCTGGCCGGCCAACTACTCGACGCCATCACAGCACCCTCCGCCGGGCACGCAGCTCCCGCCCCCATGGACACCGAACCGCCAGTCTCCACACCGGGCGACTTGCAGGCCCTGCTACGCGCCCTGGCAGCCGACTACGCCCATGACCGCAACCAGCAGGAGAACAAGAAGGCCCGCGGCCTGTGGGCCAACGACGGCGGCAGCTGGGCGCACAGTTCCCTGGCCTCGTTCCTCGAATCGTGGAACGCCTGGCTGGGCTCAACCCTCGGCCGACCCCCGCGCTTCCCAGGCACTCCGCCGATCGAACCGGTCACCTGGACCTCGATCGCCCAGCAGCTCGGCACCGCGCGCGTCTACGAGTGACCCGGACCAGCCGCCCGGCAGCCCCAGTTCTGAACCACAGCCCCGGCCGCCGTCAGGCCGGTCGCATACGGTGCCCCGGTGCCGCCCGACCACGACAGCGTCGAACAACACGAGCACGGCAGTGAGAATGGTGAACGGCGCAGCACGATCACGCATCTGATGCCCGCCATACCCGCTCGACCTGCCCGCGGTGGTCGCGCCGCTGCGCTGCGGGGCCGGCGATCCGACGATCCTCGTGCAGGCGGGCGCCTGCAGGGCCGCACCCGGGAAACGCGGCACCACGCCCCGGGCAGTAGCAGCTGATCGGTGACACGGGGTCCGAGGCCGCGACAAACCGGCCGACGCGATGCCGGCTCAGTGGATGGCAATGTTCTCGGCCAGTTCGACGATCTGCGGGCCGAGGCCGAGTTCCTTCATCCAGCCCATCAGCTGGTCGTGCTGGGCGCGGGTGAGGCCTTCGCGCAGGCCCGCCTGCAGCAGGCCTGCGGCCAGGTGCTGCTTGATGGCCCTGGGCTGGCACTCCTGGCGGATCCGCTGCAGGAAGTGGTCGGCCCGGGGCGCGTCGCCGACCTCCCGGGCGGCGTCGACCTCCAGGAACAGGACGGCTGCGTGCAAGGTCTGCGCGAGCTCGTCCCGCTCCTCAGACGTGGTGGCGGACTCTGCCAGCAGGTGCTGTTCGATCTTTCGGGCCTGCTCGAGGTCCCCGCCGAGGTAGGCCCGGCGCAGCGCCTCGCCCTGCCGGGTCTCGAAAATGTCGGGCAGAGAAGTCACCTTGGTCTCCTGGTGTCGGTGGCGCCGGGCGCTCCGGGCCTGTGGAGCTGGGCTGCCGTGTGTGCAGCACCGGTCACCCGGGACCCGTCCGCACGGCTTTCTTATCTGAGTGGGTGTCAGCGCGGCAAGGCGGTCCTGCACCGGCCGCTACGGCGGGGTGCGGTTCGTCCGGCTCCGGCCCGAGCAGGAGCCGGGGCTCGGCAGGCAGCGCTGTGGGGCGCGGAGGGCGGGTGGCGCCGGAAAACGACAAAGGGCCCGACACCGTGGGGGGCGCGTGGAGGGATCGATGCCGGGCCCTGGTGATGAGGCTCGCCGATTTTCCCCACTGCGTGCTCTCGGTTGGGACGGACCTGCTCACCTCACCTCCCCACCTGATCGCGTCTGCTTCCGCGATGGCGCGGGCGGAAAATCCCTGGCGATGGTGAACGTCCGCCGCTACAGTGCCCGGGTGTCGTGCGCGACCGAGGGAGGTGGGGTTATGGGTGCCGTGAGCGAGCTTCGCCATGTCCTCATCCGGGTCGCCGACTGAGTCGGCTCCATGCCGCCGCGACCCGGACCCCAGCATCCTTCCGGAGTCGCACACCATGCGCAGCACTACCTCTCGACCGCTGAGTCTTCTTGTTCTCGGCGGTACCCGTTTCCTGGGCCGTGCCGTCGTCGAGGCCGCACTGGCCGACGGCCATCAGGTGACCCTGTTCAACCGCGGTCGCACCAACCCCAGGTTGTTCCCCCGGGTCGAGACCGTTCTCGGCGACCGCACCGCCGATCTGTCCGCTCTGTCCGACCGTCGTTGGGACGCGGTGGTCGACGTGGCCGGCTACGACCCCCACGTGGTGGGCCGCTCGGTCGCGACCCTGCGCGGCCGGGTGGGGCGGTACGTCTTCGTCTCGTCCCTGTCCGTCCTCGCCGATCAGAGCACGCCGCAGGACGAGGAGGGCGAACTACTCGCCCTGCATAAGGGCATGGCACCCGAGGACGCGTACGGGGCCCGCAAAGCCGCCTGCGAACGCGTGGTGCTCGACGCGTTCGCGCAGCAGGCGTCCATTGTCCGCCCAGGCATGATCGTGGGGCCACACGACCCGACGGACCGCTTCGCGTACTGGCCGCGCCGCTTCGCCCGCGGCGGGCGCGTGCTGCTTCCCGGCGATCCGACGGATGCCGCCCAGTTCATCGACGTCCGGGATGTGGCCGACTGGATCGTCGGGTGCGCGGTCCAGGACCGGGGCAGGGTCTTCAACGTGACCGGTCCGACGATCGCCTTCGGTGCGTTCTTCGACGTGTGCCGCGCGGTCGCCGGCACACCGGCCGAGACGGTCTGGGTACCCAGCGAGCGGCTGCTCGCGGCCGGGGTCGACCCCTGGATGGGGGTTCCCATGTGGATCGCCGACCCGGCGTGTGCGGCCATCAACCGAGTCGATGTCTCGCGCGCGTTGGCCGCCGGGCTGACGCTCCGTCCGCTTGCTCAGACCCTGGCGGACACGCTCGCCTGGGACACCGAGCGCGGCGGCCTGCCCCAGGACCGCCAGGGGCTCAGCGAGCAGGAGGAGCACCGCCTCCTGCGGACACTGACGAACTGACGCCGACAGGGCGAGGGCCGGTCCACCCACCCACGGCCGATCGGCCCTCACCCGCCCTTGAGCGTTGCGTCCATGCACGCGCATCCAAGCGGGGAGCGGGAGCAGGCCTGAGGATTTTCCCGGATCCTCATCACTGGGCCGGGAGTGCGGTGCGGAAGGGGGCTGGGCAGTCGTTCTGACGGCCCCGAGCGGATGCCCGCAACGGCGCTCCGGCCCCGTCCCGCGGTATTCGGGCGGCTGCGGGCCCGACCGCGGAGGTGCGGGTAGCGGGTGCCGGTGTCAGTGCGGGCAGTCGGTGGGGGCGGGTCGGCCGCCGGTCGGATCACCGGGGTGGGCGGTTGCCGTGGATCCGGCCGCGGGTCCGCAGGTCGACATGGTGCGGGCCTCCAGGTGCACTGCGGAGATCGCCCACATGAGGATCAGGCAGGTGACTCTGTTCATGAAAACGGACAGCACTTATCCATGAGTTCGGGAGTCGCTCGCCGTCCGCGCCGACTCGAAATCTTCGCGGGTTTGGACAGCACCTGACAGGCCGGTGAGTGGCTCCTGGGGCACGAGTGATGATCTTGGTTGGGGTCTGGCGGCTAGGGTGGGGCCGTGTCTGTGACCAAGGATCGTGATGACGTCGTCGAGCAGCTCGAACCGTTCCGGAGGGAGCTGACAGCGTACTGCTACCGGATGCTCGGTTCCGCGTTCGAAGCGGAGGATGCGGTGCAGGAGACGCTGGTCCGCGCATGGTCGAAGTACTCGGGGTTCGAAGGGCGTTCGGCATTGCGGACGTGGCTGTACCGGATCGCGACGAACGTGTGCCTGGACATGGCGCCGGCGGCGCAGCGGCGGGCCCGGCCGATGGATCTGACATCGCCGGTCGCGGCGTCGGCGCCGGACCTGACGCAGCTGGAGGAGAACATCTGGGTGGGGCCGGTCCCCGACCGGCGGGTGTTGGGCGGCGATCCGGCCGAACTGGCCGTGGGCCGGGAGACCATTCGGCTGGCGTTCGTCACGGCGCTGCAGAAGCTTCCGGCGCGACAGCGGGCGGTTCTGGTGTTGCGGGAGGTGCTGGCGTGGTCGGCGGCGGAGACCGCCGAGCTGCTCGATACGACGGTTGCCTCGGTGAACAGCGCGCTGCAGCGGGCGCGCGCCACGCTGGCCGAGGGCGGCGGGGTCCCGGTGAGCGACACGTACCGGCCGCTGGACGAGACGCAGCAGGCCCTGCTGGCGCGGTACGTCCAGGCGTTCGAGGCGTTCGACATCGAGGGTTTGAAGAAGCTCCTGCACGAGGACGCCGTGCTCAACATGCCGCCCTACCAGATGTGGGTGCGCGGTGCGGTCGAGCTGGGCGAGTGGTGGCTCGGCGCAGGCTGCGGCTGCCGCGGGTCGCGGCTGCTGGCGGTCGAGGCGAACGGTTCGCCGGCCTTCGCGCAGTACCGGCCGGCCGAGGACAAGAACGGCTGGACGCCGTGGGGCATCACGGTGCTGGAGATCACCGACGGGCGGATCGCCGCCATGACCAACCACATGGACACCGAGCGGTTGTTTCCGCTGTGGGGCCTACCGATGCGGCTGCCGGCCACCGGCGCCTCCGCTGGTGTCTGAGGGGTCCTCGCACCGTAGCGCCTCGGCCAGGCCGGTCAGCGCCAGCAGTAATTGCAGGCGCTGACCGGCCCCGCGTAGGAGGAGATCGGCGCCGGCCCGCCGGGCGACCAGGCTCAGGCGGGCCAGCCGGTCGAGGTCGGCGGGACCGGGTGCCGTCAGGGATGCGACCTCGCAGACCACGAGCCGGATATCGGACTGCTCGGCGAGCAGCCCGGCCAGGTGCTCGGGCAGGGCCGGGCCTTCGCCCGGAAGGACCGGAGGCACGGGGAACAGCAGAGTCTTCACACCTACTGGGACTGCCTGACGGTGCGCGACTCATCGGCAGGCGCGACCCGCCGAAAAAGATCTTGAAAGATTTTCGCCGCGACCGATGAGTCCGCGGGCAGTGCCCCGTCTGACCGGGTGAGAGCAACCGACACCCGAGCAGCACAGGGAGCGCCCCATGAGGAAGATCACCGCCGGACTGTTCATCGCCGCCGACGGCGTCGTGGAGAGCCCGCACGAGTGGCACTTCCCCTACTTCAACGACGAGATGGGCGCGGCCGTGACCGCGCAGCTCGGCGCGGCCGACACCGTCCTGTTCGGCCGCGTCACCTACGAGACCTTCGCCGGTGCCTGGCCGGAGAGGGAGACCGCGGGCGGCGAGGACGCACCGATGGCCAAGGCGCTCGGCGACGCCCGCAAGATCGTCGTCTCCCATTCGGAGCTGAAGTTCACCTGGCGCAACTCCGAGCAGCTGGGGGGCGACCTGGTCGAGACCGTCACCGAGCTGAAGCAGGAAAGCGGTGGCCCGATCGGGATCTCGGGCTCGATCTCGGTGGTGCGCGCCCTGCTGGCCGCCGCACTGATCGACGAACTGCACCTGTTCGTCCACCCGATCGCGATCGGCAAGGGCCTGCGTCTGTTCGACGAGACCGCCGACCCGATCCGGCTCAAGCTTCTGGACAGCACCGCCTTCACCACCGGTGTGCTGCACACCGTCTACGGCCCGGCCGACAACTGACCCGACCCCCCTCTCAACGACCAGGAGCTCCCGATGACCAGCCCCGCCAAGGGCCCCGCCAGCTACTTCCCCTCCATCGAGCAGAAGTACGGCCGACCGATCAGCCACTGGCAGGACCTGATCCGCTCTTCACCGCTGACCAGGCACATGGAGCTCGTCGCCTGGCTGAAGACCGAGCACGGCCTGGGCCACGGCCACGCCAACGCCCTGGTCGCCCACACCCTCGCCGAGCACACCACCCGCTGACCCACCCGAGAAGGACTCCTCCCCATGACCAGCATCGTCTCCGCCGACGGCACCACCATCGCCCACACCGTCACCGGAAGCGGCCCGGCCGTCGTCTTCGTGGACGGCGCCCTGTGCCACCGGGCCTTCGGGCCCTCCCAGGCGGTCGCCGAGCAGCTTGCCGCGCACCACACCGTCTACACCTACGACCGCCGCGGCCGCGGCGCCAGCGGCGACACCGCGCCCTACGCCGTAGAACGGGAGGTCGAGGACCTGGCCGCCGTGATCACCGCCGCTGGCGGGCGGGCGGCGGTCGTCGGCATCTCCTCCGGCGCTGCACTCGCCCTGCGCGCCGCCACCCACGGCATCGGCATCAGCCACGTCGCCGTGTACGAGCCGCCGTTCAGCACCGAGGACGCGCAACGCGCACGCTTCACCGACTACGCGACCGGCCTGGCCGCGGACCTCGCCGAGGAGCGCCGCGGCGAAGCGGTCAGCAGGTTCATGACCTTCGTCGGCGCGCCGGAGCCGATGGTCGAGCAGCTGCGCAGCACGCCGGTGTGGCCCGCGTTCGAGGCGGTGGCGCCCACTCTGGCCTATGACGCCGCGGTCCTCGACGCCGGAGTCGGCGCGAACGTCCCGGCCGACGCGCTGGCCAAGATCACCGTGCATGTCCTCGTCCTCGACGGCGGCGCGAGCCCCGAACTGCTGCGCGCCCCGGCCCGCGCAGTGGCCGCCGCGATTCCCCACGCCGAGTACCGGAGCCTCCCGGACCAGACTCATGAGGTCGCGGCCGACGCCCTCGCCCCGGCCCTGCTGAAGTTCTTCGCCTCCTGACCGTCTGCCCCAGGACGCGCTGCCGCTTCTCGTGAACATCGAACAGGGAGCCCTCAAGCTGCCTCCCGAAGTCGTGAACATCTGCTGTCGAAACTCATGAACAAAGCCAGGCAGGCGATGGAGGCCGCCCAGATCAGGTTCTCGACGGTGACGACGGGTGCTGCGTCATTGGCGCGCACGGATTCTCCTCGGTCGGTGGGGTGGCGGTTCGGGTGGGTGCTCAGGGGTGGATGCCGGCGCGGCTGTTCAGGCCGATGGCCCGGGTGACGACGGTGAGGGTCGCGACCCAGTCCCCGGCGAAGTGAACGGCCTTGTCGCAGACGTAGCAGGCGGCGTCAAGCTTGAGGTTGGTGACCAGGACGTGGTTCCGCTTGGTCCAGTAGGCGCGGTCGGGGTCGTCGTTGACCCGGGTCGCCAGTCCGCTGTGCCGGGTGACCCACTCAGCGACCGCCCGGTGGCAGCGGCGGTGGCGGCGGTGTAGTTATGTGGGTCCCCAGTTCTGTCCGTTGTTTGCTGCTCAGGCAGAGGCCACCCGGCCGCTGATCGTCATCCCGCTGTCCGCACTGCAGCACGCCGGGACCTCCACGCTCGCCCTGCACCTGCTCCAGTCCGCGCTCGTGCACGTCAAAACAATGCTGCTCCAGCAGGTTCTAGCCGAACTGGCCTGGCCGAAGAAGCTCAACGACGAGGGCCAGCGTGGCCTGACCGCGCTGTTCTGATCCCACGTAAACCCTTACCGCTCCTTCTGCCTGAACATGGACAAGCGCCTCGACCTTGGGCGCCGGTCGCTGCCGCGCCCCGCCCCGCCCCGCACATCTGCCAGCGCCGCCGACTGATCACACACGCAGACACGATGAGGGTTCTGGGCTTCGTCAACCGAGCCGCTCATGTGATCCACGCCACATGAGGTTCCTGTCAGGAATCTGTGCGCTGTCTCGCTCAATCACCGAAGGCAGGCGAACCGACAGGAGCTACTCATGAAGCACCGCATCATCGTTCTCGGTGCCGGCTATGCGGGGACCTACGTGGCGGGGAACCTGGCCCGCCGGCTGTCCCCGGCGGACACCGAGATCACCGTGGTCAACGCCGAGCCGGACTTCGTCCAGCGGCTGCGGCTTCACCAGCTCGCGGCCGGCCAGCAGATTGAGGCCCCGAAGCTCACCAACGTCTTCGCAGGCACGGGAATACGGCTGCGCCTGGCCCGTGTCACCGCCATAGACCCCAAGCGCCAGGTCGTCGCCGTAGCCGACGCCGAGGGCGGCGGCGAACTCGCCTACGACACGCTGTTCTACGCGCTTGGCAGCCACGGGGACGACGGCGGTGTTCCCGGCGTTGCCGAGTATGCCTTCGACGTGGCGGCCCGACCTTCGGCGCTGCGCCTGCGCGAGCGTCTGGACAGTCTGGGCCGGCGAGGCGAAGGCGGGAGCGTACTGGTCGTCGGTGACGGGCTGACTGGCATCGAGACCGCCACCGAGATCGCCGAGTCTCGGCCCAGCCTGTCGGTGACGCTCATCGCCCGCGGCGAACTGGGCGTCCGGCTCTCCGCCGGAGCCCGCGACCACCTGCGCCGGGCATGCGACCGGCTGGGCATCACTGTCCTGGAACACACCGTCGTCGAGGCCGTCGAAGCGGCGCGGGTGCTGTGCGCCAATGGCACCGCCGTGGCGTCCGACGCGACTGTGTGGACGGCCGGGTTCGCGGTCAGCCCTACCGCCGCCACCGCCGGTCTGGAGGCCACCGAGGACGGTCGGATCATCGTCGATCGCACCATGCGGTCGCGCTCGCACCCGAACATCTACGCCGCCGGCGACAGCGCCTACGCCATCGGCGACAACGGCCGTCCGCTGCCGATGTCCTGCGCCTCGGCCGGCTACACCGGCATGCAGGCGATCGCCGCGATCGTGGGACACCTGACCGGCCGCAAGATCCCCCACACCAAGCTGGAGTACCCGGGCAATCACATCAGCCTCGGACGGCGGGACGGGATCCTGCAGCTGGTCGACGGCGAAGCCCAGGCAAAGCCGAAGTACCTGGGTGGCCGGAAGGCCGCGCGGATCAAGGCGGGCATTCTCAAGATGTCGCTGTGGATCAACTCCCACCCGACCTTCTGCTTGCCCAAGCGCAAGCACCGCCTGGCCGCAACCGGCCCCACGCCCGCCGCACCGGATATGTCCGCCGAGAAGGCGGTCGCGTAGCCGAATAGGGTGACCCGCGTGGACAGCACCGCCACTGATCGCTTCGACACCAGCCGGTTCGAGGCCAGCCGGAACCGGCTGGCCTCGCTGGCCTACCGTCTCCTCAGCTCGGCCACCGACGCCGAAGACGCCACGCAGGACGCGTTCCTGCACTGGCAGGCCGCCGACCGGCAGCGCATCAACATGCCGGAAGCATGGCTGACCAAGGTCGTCACCAACCTGTGCCTGGACCGGCTCCGCTCGGCACAAACGCGCCGAGAACGCACCGTCGGTACCTGGCTGCCCGAACCACTCCTCGACGGCGACCCAATGCTCGGCCCGGCCGACACGTTCGAGCAACGCGAATCGGTCTCCCTGGCCGTGCTGACTCTCATGGAGCGCCTGTCCCCCCTTGAGCGGGCCGTCTACGTCCTGCGCGAAGCGTTCTCCTACAGCCACGCCGAGATCGCCGTAATCCTCGACATCACCGAGTCCGCAAGCCAACAGCATCTCCACCGGGCCCGGCGCCGTATCACCGCCGCACGCCGCAGCGGCGCAGAAGTCGACCCGAGGGCTCCGGCGGCGAGGGCGAGGGTGGTGCGGGTCTCGGCCGGGCGGTGGGCCAGGGCGCGGTAGGTGGTGAGGCCGGCGGCGGCCGCGGCGGTGACGGTGGCGGCGGACTCGGCGGTGTCCAGGGCGGTGCGGGCCAGGCGGGTGGGCAGGGTGTCGGCCATTGTCGGTGCCTCCAGTGGGGTTGGCTGGTGGTGGGTTCGGCCGGGCGGCCGCGCCGCGCACCACGGCGCCCCGCCGCCACGCCTGGGTGGCGTGGCGGCGGGGCGCGGTGGTGGGCAGCGTCAGCGTCCGGAGTGGCTGACCGGCGGGCAGAGCCGTATCTCGTCGAAGCCTTCGCCGGGCAGGCCGGGGAGGGTGTCGGCGGCGAGTTGGTGCTGCCGGCGCAGCACGTCGTCCGGGACGCGCCGGTTGGCCGGCCGCTCGGCGTTGCGGCGCAGGCACACCTCGAGCGGGGTCGTGAACACGATCGCCAGCAGCGGCCGGCCGTGTCGGCGGGCCCGCTCGGCCAGCTGCGCTCGGACCTGGGCCTCGACGTTCGTGGAGTCGAGGTAGAGGGTGCGGCCGCGGCTCAGACGGGCGTCGATCAGCAGGTTCTGGATCTGAACGGCCTCGGCGGTAGCACCTTGGTCGCCGGCGTTGCCGCCGGTCACCGGGGCTCGCAACTCGTCCAGGGAGACGACCTCGCGCGAGTCCAGGGCCGAGGTGAACGTGGTCTTGCCGCTGCCGGCCGGTCCGATCAGAACGACGAGGGTGCCGAAGGCTGGTACGAAATCGCGTACGCGGCAAACTCGGGCGCACCTTGGCTGGCTCTGACGAGCCGGAGCTCTGTCCACAGGATGACGCTGCACCGGCAGCCGACGGTCGCCGAGGCATCCCGCGCGTATTCGATTTGGCGCCGCTCGCCGCGGACGGGCGGGGTTTAGGTTCGCCCCGCAAGTACCCGCTCCTCGGCGTCGGCCAGCCAGAAGTAGACCGGCGGCAGAGCAAGTTCGATCACTGTCAGGACCACCTGGAACCAGTGCGGCCAGCCGTGCAGGGCGAGCGACAGCAGTCGGCTCACTCCTCCCAGCAGGAGCACCCCGGCCAGCCAGCGCACGGCCGTCGCCGGGATCGGCCGCTGCCGGGCGGCCCACAGCCAGGCCAGTCCGTAGCCGGCGAAGATCGCACCAAAGAAGCGTCCCAGGCTGTCGATCGTCGTCCCGGCGGCGCCCGCCCCAGGGATGGAGGCGTTGCCGAGCAGCACGTGTCCGAGCCCGATCGCCACGCACGAGATCCCCATCATCAGCACGAGCACCCTCAGCGTCCTGGCCATGGCCCCTCCCCGGGTCCCGCCTCCAGCATTAATTGACATGCGTCTACTAGAGTAGGGCGTGCTGGTAGACGTGTGTCAAGTAACCTTCACCCATGCCTCCCCGCCAACGGCTCAGCCCCGCCGACCGCCGCGCCCAGCTGCTCACCGTCGCCGCGCAGCTCTTCGCCGCCCACCCCTACGACGAGGTGCAGATGGAGGAGGTTGCCGAGCGTGCCGGCGTCTCCCGCGCGCTGCTCTACCGTCACTTCGCCGGCAAGCACGAGCTCTTTGCGGCGGTCTACCAGCAGGCGGCCGACCAGCTGCTTGCCGAGACCCGGTTCGATCCCGCAGACACCCTCGTCGAGCAGCTCGGCCAGGGCCTGGATGCCCACCTGGACTACTTCGTCGCGAACCGCAACGCCGTACTCGCCGCCAACCGGGTGCTGGCCGGCGACCCAGTGATTCAGACGATCATGACCAATGAGCTCGACGCCCTCCGCGCCCGGCTGCTGGGGGTGCTCCCCCTCGCCGACGCCAGCGCCCGCGAGGCGGTCTCCGGCGTCCTGAAGAGCTGGCTGGTCTTCGTCCAGGTGCTGTGCGTGGACTGGCTCACCCAGCAGACCTGCAGCCGGGCCGAGCTGCGCGACGTGTGCATCGGCGCCGTGCTGGGCGCCGTCCGTCCACTCCTCGCCACCGACCCCGCACCCGACTGGCCGCGCTAGCGCCTGGGCATCCGGGCCGGCCCGAACTCAGCAACTTCGAATAACCCGGCACACCAGCAGGTGCGACCGGCCCGCGGGCGGCGATTCTCGCATGGTCGTCGGGGGTGAGGGTGTCGCGCCGGTCGGCCATGTCGGGGTGTTCCTTGCGGATCGGGGAGCCGTGGGACGTGCGGCTCTGGTCGGTTGGCTGCACCGGGATCACAGGCGGGTGACAGCAGCGCGGAGATCAGCAGTGCTCCGGAGTGCAGGGGCCTGGCCAGTTGACTGCACTACGCCGGTGATCGACTCTGGTGCCGGCGGCGGCAAGGATCGCGGCGTATTGCCACCTGAGACCTCCGCGGACCGGACCCGTCCCCCTTCGGACTTCTAACCCCCGCCGACAGCAGCGGTGATCAGCTGCGGGACTATGGCACGCCATCGGAATTGGCCTTGGGGAGTGCCGTCATGCAGGTCGTCGTCCATGAACACCCGGTCGGGCGCGCCGCGACCAACTACATCGCGCGCGCCGACCTGGCGCCCTTCGGGCTGTAGGGACAGGTCGAGCAGCTCTGGCTCAAAGCGGCCAGCGACGGGAGCTACGAGGTCGCCTACCTTCCGTTCTCCACCTACGGGCTCGCCCTAGGCGACACCGTGCTTCTCGATGAGGACAACTACGTCAGCGAGGTGGTCCGGGCCTGTGGGCATCGCACGCTGCGGCTCCTGTTCACCCCTGATCTGCCCGCCATCGACCTCCAGCAGGCTGCTGACAGGATCAAGACCGAGATCATCGCGGCGGATGTGTTGAGTGAGTGGAACGGCGAACGGTTCGTCGCCGTCGATGTCCCGCCCAACGTTGAGCCAGTCGGACTGTTCGCGGTCATGGAGGCGGTGGTCAACGCCGGCCATGCCTTCTGGGAGTGGGCAGACGCGATGCCGTTCGCAACTCGCTCTTGACGCGCCTCGCGACCCTACCGAGCTCAACGAAGGGCAACGTTGTGCACCCTGGCATCCAAGAACTCGCCCAGGTCATGTCGTCGGAGTACGGTGCCGATGAGCGGGTCGATTGGGCTGCCGCCCGGGCAAGCTGGGGTGTCACCTTCCCTGAGGACTATCGGGCCTTCATGGTGACCTGCTGCCAGGGGTCGGCGGCGAGGCGGACCAGGACCTGGTCGAGACGAAGATCGCGGCGGAGGCGTTCCGGGCGGAGCGCCTCCGACAGGCCTGGCTGCGCTCGCCGCGTTCGCCAGGCGGGGAAGAACTGTGCCGGGTTCCGCGCCCGCGCAAGGAGCCGTTGGAGGTCACCGTGGTCGGCGGCCGCGCCGCTCAGGGTGCCGGGCGTGCGGGGATCAGCTGTTGGTCGCCGAGGAACGGGTTGTCGGGTGTCGGTCTGTCCGGGGGGATCCTGGTTCCGAACACCATCGAGGCGGACTCCGTGTCGGAGAACGTAGCGAGCCCGAGAAGTCTGTCCTCGTCGTCGTCGATGATGGCGGCGCCGGAGTCGCCGCTGTCGAGCTTCAAAGCAGCGTTGTCCACGGGCGCCAAGCGCAGACAGTTCTCCCAGCGCTGGTAACCGAACCAGAGGGGGATCGTCAATGCGGCATGGACTGAGGCGATCGTCGCCATCTGCATCACGCCGGTCGTCGAGCCGACCCACGACACGGTCTGGCCCACCTCGGGCACGCCCAGCTCGACTTTCCTGCCGCCGGGGTTGACCTGCACGATGGTGTTGGGCAGGGCGTCCTCGCGGTCAACGAACGACCAGCCGAAGTCATAGGTGTTGCGCTTGGCGTCATCTCGGAGCGTCCAGGTGCTGAAGATCTCGTACGCCGCGTCGCAGCGACCGATCTTGTTGTCGGTGGACCACGGCCGCCACTGACTCCACATCGGTTGATAGACGTCGCGGCCAGACTGGTTCACCCACACGCACAGCACGTGGGCGTTGCTCAGCAGGCACAGCCGGTTCCTGTAGTCGATGGTCACGCCGAGCGTACCCGGGTAGTAGAAGCCTTCGTAGAAGGAGGTCGATGCGGTGATCTGGTAGCCGCCCGGGCACGGTCGCCTCTCGCTCGCCAGCGAACGGGGAGCGATGTGTCCCGTTTGCACCACGTCCGTCGGGATGGTCATCCTCTCGACACGACCGTCCGGCAGCAGGACGTCCACCTCCACGCTGGGAGGAACGAGGAAGTCCTGCGGTGTCAGGGCGCTCCTGGGCAGCTTCTCGACCACGCCGACGAGGATCGCCTGCTGTTCGGTGCGCTGTCCCCGCATGGTCTTGTGGCCGGTGTCGAGCATGACGATGCCGGGGTGGGAGAGCCAGTGCCCGACGGTGGTGTGGGCGCGGTCGAACGGCACCGGGTCGCGGGTCATCGGTGCAGTCCTGTCTGGCCGGCCAGGGTCGGGGCTCTCAACAGGCGCGCCCGCATCGTCTCGGACATGGCGCTCTCCTTGGTGAGCGGGCGCGGCGGAAGGGCGTTGAAGTCCCAGGGGCCGCTGATGATCGCAGGCCCCTCGGCTCCGTAGATGAGCGAGGACAGAGGACTGCCGTTCGGGTCGAAAATGGTGACCACGTTGGTGAGTTGCCAGTAGAAGTAGGTGTCCGGGTGCGATCCGCCGGTGTTGTCGTACGTCTCGGCGATGTAGGACGTCTGTTCGGTGGTGGTGGTGATCGACTGGAAGCTGGTGGCCGAGGCATTCAGGGCCGCCGACATGCTGGCCGAGATCGGGCCCCAGCCGGCGCTGGCACCGACGTTGAGCGAAGCGGCCAGCGTCGTCTCCTGCGACGAGGTGGCCTCCATCCCCGTGGTGACCGTGTAGTTCTCCTGCCTCACCTCGCCCTTGGCGATGCTGTAGGACTCCGGCGTCCGCTGCCAGTACTGCTCGCGGGCCACCACGCTTCCGTTGGAGAGGACCCCGCAGCCGACCACGACGCGCGGGCCGTCCGGGGGGATCAGCACGCTCGAGTTGGGCAGCGGTACTGCGCCGATGTCGTTGGGGTTGAGCATGTCCGCGCAGTTCACGGTCACCTGGTATGTGTTCCCTTCGGACGTTCCGCTGCTCACCTGTTTGACGGTGGCGAACGCGCCGGAATACGAGTTGAGGAGGATGAAATACCAGCCCAGGTCGATCCAGTCGCTGCCGCCCCATGTGCTGCCGGGGGGTATCTGCAGGGCGGGATATCCGGCGCCGAAGTTGGCGTTGTCGTTCGCCCCCAGCCACACCCCGGTGTCGGAGACCAGGTAGCCGGCCAGGGGGACATCGGTCGAGTTCTGCAGGACGACGAAGGTGCCCTCGCCGGTGTCCTCTGACGTGAGGGTCCCGTTCAGGGCGGCTTGGAAGACGGGATTCATGATCATGACGAGGTTCCGCCGTTCCCGAGTTGGTACGGGCCGCCGATCAGGGCGGGCTGTGTTCCGACCACGAGGGAGCTCTGGGGGATGCCGAGCCCGTCGTACACCGTCACGGAGTCGCAGAGCTGCCAGTAGAGCATCGTCTCCGCCGCGGGCGCGTCCGCCGCCAGCTCGTATCGGCGGGACACGAAAGAGGTGGTCTGCTGGGTCGCGGTCACCTGCTGGAACGTGGTCGTACCCGCGCTGAGCGAGGCGGAGACCGAGGCGGAGACCGGGCCCCAGCCAGCTTTGGCACTCGCACTGACGGAGGCTTCGAGGCTCGACAGGTCGGAACTGGTGGACTGGCAACCGGAGACCAGGGTGAAGTTGGCCTCCTTCATCTGGCCCGGGGCGATGCTGTAGGAATCCGAGATCCGCTGCCACAGCTGCTCCCTGACCACGGTGTTGCCGTTCAGAAGGCGACCGCAGCCGACCACGATCCGCGGGGAGTCGGACGGGATGACGACGTCGGCGCTGGGCACCGGAAACGTGCCGATGTCGTTCGGCTCCAGCACGTCGAAGTTGTTGATGATGATGTCGCCGCTTTCCGGAGTCTCGAACACCGCGACGAAGGCCCCGCTGTACCCGCTGGTGAAGAGGAAATACCAACCGGTGGTCGGGTTGCTCTGTGTCATCGACGCCCCGTCAGGCAGGACCGTGTAGCCGGGACATCCCGGCGAGAACGACGTACCGTTCCACCCCAGGCGCTCTCCGGTTCCGCATTGGAGCACGTACATGACCAGGGGAATGCAGGTGTTGTTCCAGAAGGTGAGAGGATTGCCGGTCCCGTGGCCGCCCCCTTGGGAGGCCAGGGTCCCGTTGATGGCGGCCTGGTAGGTCGGGGTCATCTGCATAATGAGCTCCTGGGTGTCGGAAAGTGGCGCACGCACGCAGGATAATTCGTACAAAGATTACCTATTGCACCCTCTCCCATTTAGCCACCGGTACCAGCCCACCGCAAGGCGCGACGACCTCAAGTCCGATCCGCCAGAAGGCGGTTGAGCGGACAACTATGCACGCAGCGCCACCGATTACCCGATGCTCCCCAGGTAGGCTTATGTGAACTCGAACACACCGGCCCAGAAATTGCCCGGCGTGAATCCGCACTGAACCTCTTTCATCCTGTCTCGGCAGGGTGAAATGGCTGGTCAGGGGGTTGTAGTGACGCAACAGGGCCCCTCGTCGTTGCCGTGGTGATCTCACTCATCACGTCGCCACCGAGGGGCCCTGTTGGTCTCGTATCCTGCCATGCTCGACGTCCCGCACGAGCTCGTTGAGCACGTTTCGTGGCTGATCCATACCCGAAGGTGTGAACTCGGATCACGATGGCGGAAGTTGGGCTGCTTCAAGCAGGTCCTGCTGGTCCTGGCCCACCTACGGAAGAACGAGACTCTCGCGCAGCTCGGGGCCGGCTTCGGTGTGTCGGAGGCGACCACCTAGCGGTACATCGACGAGACCCTCGAGCTTCTGGCCGCATGGGCCCCGGGGCTGCGCGAGACGCTGGTGGGCCTGGGCGAGGGCGACTTCGTGATCGTCGACGGCACCCTGATCCCGACCGACCGGATCAAGGCGGACGAGCCGTACTACTCGCAAAAACACCGCAAACGCGGGATGAACGTGCAGATCGTCGCCACACCGGACGGCACGCCGCTGTGGTTCTCCCGGGGCTCTGCCCGGCCGCACCCACGACCTGACCGCCGCCCGCGCCTACGGGATCGTCCAGGCCTGCCTGACCCGCGAGATCCTGGTCCTGGCGGACCGGGCTTACCAGGGTGCCGGCGCAACCGTCCGCACCCCCTACTACCGGCATGACGAACTGCCCGAGCACTACAAGCAGTACAACCGCGACCACACCCGCCTGCGCGCCCCAGGTGAACGTGCCTTCGCCCAGCTGAAATCCTGGCGACTCCTCCGGCGGGCCCGATGCTCGACCAACCGCATCAGCCGCACCATCGCCGCCATCCACACCCTCCTGACCTGGGAAAACCCAGGATGAAAGAGGTTCACTGAGCACCGAGGTCTTCGCGGCCCCTGGGATGGTCGGCTGCTGCTCGGCTCCAACTCCATGGCGTCGCCGGATCGGTCGGTCAATTGCGCGCTCGGGTCGGGTCACCGAGCGGCTCACCGCGGGGGCCGGTGCAGCGCCGCTCCGGCAAGCCGTACACCGGCCGGGTGGCCAGGACACCGAGCAGAAACAGCACGCTCTGCCACAGGTCGTCCTCGCCCCCGGCACGCCAGCTCGGCGACGAGCAGTCGGCCCGCGGCGCCGTCCCCGGTGCGGACGGTCTCATCGACCGTAAGGTCCACGGCTCTTCGACGTGCAGCGATTCGACGTCCATGGGCCGAACCTTCGCCGCAGCTGCGACATGCCCGTTCGGCGGCTCGCGGTCAGGCCGCTGCGCCGGATTTGGGCAGGACGACGATGGCAGCGTCCTTGGCCTCGTTGATGGCCTGCGTTAGGGCCTGGCTGGCAGGTTACGGCGAGCCGGGCGACGAGCGTGACGGCGGCGACGCGACCGCCGTCCGCGGGTAGGAGCAGCCCGGCGGAAGGGCGTCCTCGCCCTTGGCCACCCAGTAGGTGTCCGGCGTGGTTGGGCACGGTAGTGGACTCGGTCGGGTCATCGCACAGCTCGCGGCGGCCTGCCGGTCGAGGCTGCGGTACTCCCACCAGTCGGTCGGGCATCGGAAGGTCGAGCCCGTCGGGGCCGGTTCGTGCTGGTTGAGTCTGCATCCGCCGGTCGGGTAGTTGGAGTTGTCGCAGCTGTACTCGTCGGGCGGCGAGCACTGGGCGAACACCAAAAGCCCGCCGACCAGCAGCACGATCGAGGCCAGTCCCGCCCAGACGTCCTGCGGGCCGAATCGTCGGCCGGAACCTCCCGTGTCCATCCCGCCCCCCGTTCACTGGATTCCGCGCTCCCCCCGGAAGGGTTACCCGCCTCGCCCCCGCCGTACGCCGCCCCCTCCTCGCACCTCGCTGCCCCATGCCGCGTCCGGGAGGCATCGACTCCACTCGAAAACCGGACAGTTGAGGCTATAGACGTACGGGGGTGCCACTGCGGCGCAGTGAGGAGCGCCGGGCGGTCGACCAAGGTGATGCGGATGCCCACGGCGCCGTCCAGGCCGAGCCGGAGCCGGCTGCGGGCGAGGGCGATCAGGGCAGTCAGCCCGTGTTTGTTGAGCAGCAACGTGCGGTGGCGAGTGGTGGTGCCCGGGTCGCAGAGGGTGGCACGGGCCGGGAGGCGGGCCCCGAGCGTGCGGCCGTGGGAGTCGCCGGGGGCCACCAGGACGACCGGGTCGCGGGCCGGCCAGCGGACGGCCGGGGAAGCGACCGGGGCCCAGACACCGAGGGCGGTTCCGTCCGGCGCGAAGGTGGTCAGCAGCAGGCGGCGCAGCCGGCGGCTCTCCGTGAGGCGGAGCGTGCCGAGAACGGCGGTGAGGATGCCGCCGCCGGTGAGGGCGAGCAGGCCGAGGGAAGGCGCCCAGCCGGTGGGTGCCCGATACGGGGTCCGAGGCTGCCTCTCGGCAGCAGTGTGCCGGGCTCGCGGTGCGGTGTTCGGCACACTGCTGTGGTCGGCCGGGATCAGGTGGTGGCGGGTTGGAGGTGGCAGCCGGCGCCGGCCTCGACAACGGTGACGCAGGCGATGAACGCCTCCTCGGGCTGCTCCCAGGGGTCGGGCACGTCCTGGCGTCGAGGTGGGGCCGGGCCTCGGCCGTGCCCGCCGGGTCGGTGATCTGCGCGGTGAGGGCACCCGGCCCGCTCCGATGAGATCATGCCCAGCCCCTCGCCGCCGCGACCGCCGACCGGCTCTTCCACCGTCACCATGTCGTCGTCGCCCAAAGCGACAGCCACCCTCTCGTCGAGGCCACCACCTGACGAGGCGGCGTCGCCCCCCTTCGACTACCCCCTGCGCAGATCAACTGTCCGCTGGACTTTCAATGTCCACCAGCAGGGAGATCACCTTTCTGGTCGCGGGGACTTCTACCCTCCTTTGACACCACGGATCAGGACTGCACCGATTGGTGAGCTCGGCGACTTCCCAGTTGCGCCGTTGTAGCGCTCTTGACGGCGGTGGAGCAACGCGGTGCCATGGAGCCGGAGGGGGAGGCACGCTGGAAGACGACAATCCCGAGCACCTAGACGACGAGGGGTGCGATCAGAGGGATGATGAGCGATCAGATCTCCCGTCCCACCCCCACCGTCCCGGGCCAGAGGACAGCTTCTGGGTGGCGTGCTCGGGCTAATCGTGGTGGTCCTCATCCTGATCGCCCTCCTGTCCAACCTCGACATCAACACCAGGTCCCCGAACTAGGACTGGGATAACGTCTGGCACTGAACGGCCGCGCCATCGGCTCGAGGGGGACCGTATGAAGAACCATGATCGACCGCCCCGGCTGCCCGGCTGCGGGTGCGCCGTGATCGCCATCGTCCTGCTGACGACATTGCTCGTCTGCCTTATCTCGTTGATCGTCACTGAGCACGGAGGCTGCGCCCCGAACTGTTACATCACCGAGCACTGAGCACCTTCAGTCGTCGCTGAACTGTGCGCTGGAAATGGGCGTACGCGCACGCGATCGTCTCCTCGTCCCGTCGTCGACACCGGGCCCGAGCGGGGCTTGATCAGCGCTCCTGAACGCCTACCGTGCAGCCCGACGGACCGCCAGGAGCGGCACCGGGAGGCCCATGTGCCCGTCTGTGCCCCTCTTCCGGTCCGCCTCTGTTCATCACGGCGTACGAGACGAAGGGGAGGTCGTGAACGACACCGAACGCCGGTCGAGTCCGGCCGGGCCGGTGTGGGATGGCACGAGCGGCGGGCCCGGGCCGCCGAGCGCAAGCCGCGCCCGGAAGCACTTCCGTGGTGGCGGGAGACCCGCAGTGCATGAGCGGGTCCTTCCCGGCCCAGTTGCTGAGCAGCCTTGGGGCCGTCGCGGTCCAGCATCCTGTGTACCCCTGCGCAAACCATGCGGCAGATAGGGCGGTGTCCGCAGTGAGCGCCGCACCCCGCTAGACGGTGCTCACAGCAGTCCAACATGCTGCACTGCCCGCACGACAACGCCGACACCGGTTCACACCCAAGGTTCGTTGACCGAATACGTGGTCTGGGCACAGCGGGCCGGCCGGTCCACACTGTGGGCAGGGGTGGGCGTTCGGGAAGGGGATGTCGTGTGGATGCTTGCCGTGGTCGTCGGGCTCGCCGTGGTGACGGGGTGAGGCCTCGTGCGTGTGCGTCGGGCGGTGGTGGCGTGGCGCTCGTTGACCGTGGTGACGCGCGCTCCCGGCCGGGAGTTGAGCCTGTACGAGGCGGCCTGGCTGTACGCCGGCCCCACCCACGTGGTCGAGGTCTGCCTGGCCGGCATGCTGTGGTCCGGGCGGCTCACGGTCACCGGCTCCACGCTCCGCATCGCCGCTTCTGTGCCCCGCGATAGCGTGGAAGCCGCGGTCGTGGACGCCTGCAAGCGCTCACCGGACGCGAGCGCGTGGGAGACCGTCGAGCGCGTCGCACGTTCCGCACCGGTCCGCGCCCTGGGCGAGCACCTCGCAGAGCAGAACCTCATCGCACCGCCCGGAGCGCTGCGTGCGCTTACCACCGCCCGGGAGACCGCCTCCGGCCTCGCCTCCAGCGTCCCGATCGTCATGGGCATCCTGATCATCGTGGCGCTGTTCACCGGCGAGCCGGCATGGGCCGTGGTCGGGGCGGCTGCCACCGTGATCGCGAGCACCGTCCTCGGCGTGGCCTCCAGAAAACGCCCCCACCTACCCCCGGACGGCATCACCGACTACGGCAGACAGTTCCTGGATGCCCTCCCCGACGAATGGATCCCCCGCACCGCCACCCCGGACGCCACCTCCGGGCACGCCGCACGCCTCGGCCGCTGCGCCCGCGGCCTGCTCCGCCCGGACGAAGAACCCCGCAAACTGCGTGCAGCACTCACACCACCACCTTCACCGCCCCCTTCGGAGGTGAACGACTGGGCCGGAATGGGGATCTGACCCCTCGCCCCCAGGGCGAGCAGACGGCGCACCGCGGGGAACGCGTA
This sequence comes from Kitasatospora sp. NPDC085895, assembly GCF_040702125.1. Classification (NCBI taxonomy): domain Bacteria; kingdom Bacillati; phylum Actinomycetota; class Actinomycetes; order Kitasatosporales; family Streptomycetaceae; genus Kitasatospora; species Kitasatospora sp. NPDC085895. Next base: position 63,609 of record NZ_JBFBJY010000038.1, read on the forward strand.
GGGCCTTCAACGACACCGCGTCCAGGGCGGGTTCGACCTCAACGGACGCAGGGGTGGCGGCGGTGAGCTGGGCGGTGGCGATTCGGGTGGCCCGGGTGGTCTCGTCGGGATTCGCTAAGGTCTGGTTCGTGCTCCTCGGCGACCTCGACCGCAGCCCCGCGATCGACTGCGCCGAGCAGACCGCCGCCCGGATCGGCCGTGAGTTAATCCGGTTACCCGGCGTCGACCACCTGCCACCGCTGCGGGCGCCTGGCGCGATCCTGCACCTGGTCGAGCACGTGACCGTCCGATAACGCGCCGTTTCGCCAGATCTGCGCCATGCGCACCATCAACATCGTGACCGGACACCAGGTCAACACGCCCGGCATCGGCGGCGGCGCGGAGCTGGCGCACCTGATCGCCGAGCCGCTGCCGATAGCGGAAGTCCGGCTCGGTAGCGGCGGCACAGCAGGACCTGCTGGCGGCGATCGGCATTGAGGCCGACGAAGGGCTGGTGGCGGCGAAGGCCGAGGCTGAGGCGAAGCCGAAGGTGTCCCGTGCGGACCGCTTCGCGCAGGGTCTGGCCGCCCTGGCGCGGTTCATGGAGCGGGATGGCCACGTCGCGTCCCGCGGCCGCACAAGGAGCCGCTGGAGGTCACGGTGGCCGGCCCCGGCGGCGAGGAAAGCGTCGGGATCGTCCACGGGGGCTCGGTGCGTGGTTGAACAACCAGAAGGCCCGCCGTGTCCAGCTCACCGCGGGGCAGCCCGCCGAGCACGGCGTGGAGTGGGCGTAGCTGGTCCGCGATGCCTGAGGGCCGAGAGAGTTGATGGGGATTTTCCGCATGGTTGGGTGATGGGGTGACCTCCGGAGCTCGGCGCGGCCGGCACCGGGAGGTGCTTCCCGAGCTGCTCGACCTGGCCACCGATCCCGCTGCACCACCCGACCCGGCGTGGGAGGCCGCAGCGGCGGCCATCCAGATTCTCTGCTGGGAGGACCGCTTCGCGGAGGCGGCGAGCTGGCCGAGCTGCTGATCGAACGTCAGGGGCTCGGCGCGGGGACCTGTGCGACCAGGACACACCGTTCGACGACGCGTTCCTGGCTGCCCAGCCCCATGCGGGGGTGCCCGCCCGGACCCGGCTGCGTGCCGCGGCCGCCCGCGTCCCGGAGGGCCGGGTCCTGCAGGACCGGCTACTCTGGCCGGCCGAGCAGCTCGACGTCCGGCCGGTGGAGTGGCTGCTGCCGTGCCACTACGACTGGGGCGGCCCGCTCCGGCCCCGGGAGGGCGTGATCGGCGAGTGGCTGCTGGACCGCGACTTCGCGGCGCTGGGGCCGGCCACTACGACCTCCAGCGGTTCCTTGTGCGGGCGCGGAACGCGGACGTGGCCTTCCCGGCGGGCGAACGCGGCGAGGGCGGCCAGGCCCTGGGCGAAGCGGTCCGCACGGGGCACCTTCGGCTTCGCCTCCGCGGCGGCCTTCGCGGCCGCCAGCTCCGGGTCCGCCTCGATGCCGATCGCCGCGAGCAGATCCTGCTGATCCGCCTCCAGGCCCGGCCAGCCAGCCCGCTGCGCCACGGCCCAGCGACCGAGCTGCTCGCCCTCGAACACCGTGTCCTCGGGCAGCTGCGCCCAGTCCACTTGGCCGTCGGCCTCCAGCCATCACTGTCGGGCCACCGCGTAGGTGCGCTGCCAGATGATCGGCCAGGTCGGGCACCACCACGGGTCGATCTCCTCCAATGCCCGCCGCCGCTCCGGGGCCAGCGCTCCTGTAGTCGCCCGTCCATTCTGAGCAGCGAGGCAGGGACGGGCTGGGGTTTCGCAGTTCTGGTGGTGCCGGGCGGTTGGGGTGCGCAGATTGCTTGTGCGCTGTGCAGTTCATCCGGTCTGATCGCAGGCTCCCCACCGGGCGTTGGCCGACGGTCGTCCTTGTTGCGCATGTTCGGCGGGCGGCGTGCAGACCGGTTGGGCAGCTACATCGGACATCACTCACCCCGGCCCACCGGTCTTGCATATCCAATCCCAACTGGGCATCGCTGCCTCTGCGCTACGGCCTGCCGAGGGCGCAGCCGCCTTCGGAGCCGATGCAGGCGGTCATCACGACCTCGGCGTCCCAGGCGGCGGCTGCGACGAGACCGCCCTCGTTGTCGAACGACTCTGACCCCTCGAGTGCTTCGACCCGCGCCGAACTGGACGGCCGAGGCGCAAGCCCCGGCCCAGACACGTGAATGGAAGAGATCATGCAGGTTTGGTCGGGGCCGCACGGGCGTCCGTTGGAATGGCTGTCCGCGTGGCTCTCGGCGGTACTTCGGTGATCGGCATGCCGGTCGGCTTGGGGTCGCGGGGACCGGCGGGGGCAGGGCAGATCGAGGCTGGGGGGTGCCGGTCGGCTGGACGGCGGCCGACCTGTACCGGCGCGTGATCACCAGACTGTGCAGCAACCCTGCAAGCTCGGCCCGGGCCACTCGGTCCGGTCCGGCCCGCGCAGCTCCGCCGCCGCCGCTGCGGCGGCGAGGCGAGGTGGGAATCCATGTCCAGCTCGAATCGGCTCCTGCACCGCCGCGGCACGGGCGAGCCTCGCGGACGATCGTGCTGCCGTACGTCCTGCCATGCGGATCCGGACAAGGCCCGGTGGCCGGATCGTGCTCCTGTCACCGGCTGCCCGAATCGGCTGGTCACAGCTGACACGATGACGGGGATCTTCCGTTGGCCGAGGGTTACGCACTCCGTTCGCTCTCGAAGTGGATTGCAATCGGAAGGATTTCCTCATCATCGGACCGTTTCGAGCCAGCGGGCGATTCGTCGGTGTGACAGATCCGGCAAGATCCATTTCCCCGACATCGCCCAGCTCGCCAGCATGAGAATGCCCGATATGGCCTCATTTCGATTGAGGAGAACCACCATGCGCAACCGCTACCGCACCCTGGGCGCCACCGCGACCACCCTGGCGACGACCGTCGCCCTGGCAGCCGCCCTCCCGGCTTCCGCCGCCCGCCCCTCCGCCGCCCCGGCCGCCCTCTACGCGCCCTCGGCCCTCGTCCTGACGCTCAGCCACGGCCAGAACACCGAACCGCAGGCGTCCGTCTCCCGCGCGGTGACCCTCAGCTGCACCCCAACGCCGACCGGCACCCATCCCGCCCCCGAGCAGGCGTGCGCGCAACTCGAGAACACCGGAGGCTCCTTCACCGCCCTGCAGGGCGAAGGGGCGATCTGCTACCACCTCGCGGACCCGGTGACCGTCACCGCCGAGGGGGTCTGGCAGGGCAAGCGCATCTCCTACCGGGAGACGTTCGCCAACCCCTGCTACCTGCACAGCGCTCGGGGCCCGGTCTTCGACTTCTGAGCCACCCGCGCCCCGAGCCACCCGCCGGGCTGCGGCCTCCCTCCGCAGCCCGGCCCCTCGCATCGACCGGAGGGAGCGGGAACGCCGCGGCGCGCCGGTACGCCCGCCCGGAGCAACCGCGAACCCGGTGCGATGGGCACCCGCGTCGGACAACGCCCGCAGCGCACGCCCGCCGCACCCTTGCCGACACCGTTCATGCCCCCCGCCGTGCTCGGCCCGCTGCGCCAGCTGCCCCGCGCTCAGCTTCGCCCGCCTCCCCTTCTAGTTGTACAGCCACGCGCCCAGGCCGACGTGGAAGACCTCGACGCTCCCCTAGCCGCCGGGGCCGACCACCGCGACCTCAAGCGGCTCCTTGTGGGGGCACGGGACCCGGACATGGCCCTCCCGCCGGCGAACGCGGCGAGGGCGGCCAGGCCCTGGGCGAAGCGGTCCGCACGGGACACCTTCGGCTTCGCCTCGGCCGCGGCCTTCGCGGCCGCCAGCTCCTCGTCGCCCTCGAACACCGTCTCCTCGGGTAGCTGCGCCCAGTCCACCCGGCCGTCCGACTCCAGCCACCACGACCTTGCCACGCTGTAGGCGCGCTGCCACACGATCGGCCAGCTCGGGCACCAGAACGGGTCGATCTCCTCCAACACCCGCCGCCGCTCCGCTGCGAGCGCACTCGGCTCGCCCGCGGACACCTGGACGGCGGCGGCCGGCAGTTTTGACAACCACGTGCCGATCGCGTACCGCCGATCGACGCTGCTGGGTGGCGTGTGGGTTGCAGCGATGGCGTGCCGCCAGTTTTCAGTGGCTGGGTGGTGGTCGCTGCTGGTCAGCGCCGTGTGTCGCTGAACGGTGGTGTCGTGTCCGTACTGAAGAGCAGTGTCGCAGGCCGGCGAAGTTCCGACGTCGCCTGCGACAGGGACCGCGATCCGGGCGGCGCGGGTTGTACCGGGCGGTCACTGAGCGGCTGCGGTGCGGCTCTGCTTGAGGTGAAACTCGACGGAACGGCACAAGCTCAGCGCGTCCTGCGGGTCGTCGGCCCGGTGACTGAACCGACGGATGAGCACCACCGAGTCGAGTGTGACGCCTGCGCGGGCCAGCACGAACAGCAGGATGAGCAGGGCGGCGCGGGCGTTGCCGTCGTCGAACGGGTGGAAGAAGCAGACATCCAGGTAGGCCCGGGCCGCCCTGGCAGCCAGCGAGAGCCGACTGTCGGCGGCCTGCGCCAGACATGTGTCGAGGCGGGTGCGGGTGTCGGGGCCGATCCCGTAGCGCTCATCGCCGCCCTTGGCGAAGGCGGGGTGGGTGCGCAGCGGTGGCGGCTCGGGTGTGCCCAGTACGTGCTGCTGCCAGCTGCGCAGCAGCTCGAAGTCGAGCGCGGCACCACGCGCTGCGTCGGCCCGTACCAGCTCCAGTGCGGTGAGCAGGCCGGCGGCTCGGGCGGGGTCCACTGCGGCGTCGAAGGAGCGGAAGTCCTCCGCCGCGCCGTCGCGGACGGAGGTCGCCGGTCCACTGTCCGTGCTGTCCTCGCCGTCCGGCCAGGGCACGCTCTCGCGTACCGCGAGCCAGCTCTCCAGGTGGTCCGGGAGCTCGCCCGGGTTCGGTGACCAGTGGGTGTCCTGCGGGCGCAGTGGGCCGACGAGCCGCTCAGCGACGTCCTCCGCCAGGACGGTGTCCGGCGAAGTCCAGCTCTTGAATCGGCCGCCGACCGCCTGTTGCACCAGCCGCTCGGCCAACTCGGGGGCGACACCCCAGTAGCTGAGGAACCAGCCCAGGACCTGCTGGCAGTGCCCGTACCAGCCGCTCTCGGCGCCTGTCCGGTCGGCCACCTTCAGGATCAGGTTGCGGGCGGCGCGCTCCCACAGGATGCGGTCCGCCACCAGGGTGTCCGGGTCCAGGGGGTAGGCCTCGAAGCACTCCGCGAGGTGCTCCAGCCAGTCGCGCCACTCGCACAGCGCCGCCACGACTTGGTCGAGGGTCTGCTCCGGGGAGGTGATCGAGTGCGACCCGCAGCACCAGTTCTCGACCGGCCCGCCGTCGACGTCCCCCTCGCCGAGCGACCAGCGCCACCCCGCCGCCCACCGGCCGTATTGCTCTATCAGCACGTGTGTCATGGCATCGGACCAGGGCTTGGCCACGTCCCAGGCCCAGTTGACCCTGGTCAGATCGAGGGTGGGGTCGAGTCGGGAGGGCACCCGCTGTGCCGGGCCGAGAGAGCGAACCACCTGTGCCGCCGAAGCGGGGTCGAAGGGGTGGCCAGCGGGGTGGACCTCGTCCCAGGTCAGGTCTTTGGGGTAGAGCGGATTGAACACCCGGTCAGGGTGCCACGGGGGCCAGGGGTGTGAGCAACGCTATTTCCGCCCAGGTCGTGGCCAGGCGGACTGCCACCAGGACTCCAGCTCGGCCGGGTTGCCAGCCCCCGGGGCACCCGGGAGGGCCACCCACCCGTCGCGCCGGTCCTCACTGGTGCTGGTGCCACGAGGCTCGACCTGCATGGCACGGGGAAGTCCGAGACTCCGGCCGATCCGTCGAGCTAGTACTCCAGTGAGAAATCGTGTCCTGAGCTGCTGTGTTTCGTTGTGCCGGTCATGGTGGTGATTGCTGAAGTCGACAGCTGGCAGGCGGAGTTGGAGTCGGTGTTCGCCAGGGTGGCGGGCCGGTTCTCGCGGGCGGATCTGCGGTGGCGGATGCGGGACTATGTGCGCGGGCTTCTGGCGCCGGTGGGGCGCAAGAACGGCTGGCAGCTTGCCGAGTGGGCCGGTCACCGGGACCCGGCCGGTCTGCAGCACCTGCTGAACGGTGCCCGCTGGGATCCGGACGCGGTGCGCGACGACGTCCGGGACTATGTCGGTGAACGGCTGGGCCCCGGTGGGGTGTTGATCCTGGACGACACCGGCTTCATCAAGAAGGGCACGACCTCGGCCGGGGTGTCGCGGCAGTACACCGGAACCTCCGGGAAGATCGACAACTGCCAGATCGGCGTGTTCGCCGCCTACGCCACCGACCTCGGCCGGGCCCTGGTGGACCGCGAGCTCTATCTGCCCAAGTCCTGGACGGGCGATCCGGCCCGCTGCCGGGCCGCGAAGATCCCCGACGAGCGCGGGTTCGCGACCAAGGGCGCACTCGCGCTGGCGATCGTGCGCCGGTGCATCGCCGCAGGTCTGCCCGCCGCCTGGGTGACGGCGGACGAGGCCTACGGGCAGGACTGGTCTTTTCGCCGGGCACTGGAGGAGCTCGGCCTCGGCTATGTGGTCGCGGTGCCCAAGTCCCAGCAGGTCAAGTCCCTGGCCGGGATCTGGCGCATCGACCAGCTCGTCCGGGAAGCCCCCGAGGATGCCTGGCAGCGGCTGTCGTGCGGTGATGGCGCCAAGGGCCCGCGCGTCTACGACTGGGCCGCGGCGAAGCTGCCGGTCGTCGCGTTCTTCGACGGCGACGAGCCCACCCATCGGCGCTGGGTGCTGGCCCGCCGCAGTCTGTCCGGCCCGGGCGAGATCGCCTACTACCTGGCCTACGCCCCCGTCGGCACCACCGAGGCGGACCTCGCCCGGATCGCCGGCATGCGCTGGGCGATCGAGGAGTGTTTCCAGGCCGCGAAGAACGAGTGCGGCCTGGACGAGTACGAGGTTCGCCGCTACACCGGCTGGTACCGACACATCACCCTCGCGATGCTGGCCCACGCCTTCCTCGCGGCCCTGGCCGCCCAGGCCGCTGTCCGGGAAACTGCAGAAACGACCCCACCAGCACCGTTGCCCTCACCGTGGCAGAGATCCGACGGCTCCTGGACGCTCTCCTGCCCCGCCCCCGACCCGACCGCGACCACCGCCAACACGCCCTGAACTGGTCCCACTGGCGCCGACGCCACCAAGCCATCGCCCGCCACTGCCACTACCGAAGAAGAACCAGCTCAGAGCACGATTTCTCACTGGAGTACTAGTACTCCAGTGTGACTTTGTGATCTATCCGCTTGAGGATTCGGCGAGCCGTCGCCGGTAGTGGCTGCGGCGAGTACCGGCCTGGTGGCGTCTGCGCCAGTTTGACCAGTGCGGAAGCCTGCGCGGGGATGCGTTCGCCATCAGTAGAGTGCCGAGCAGGTGGCGGGTAGATCTACCGGGTGTGACAGGCTGCTTCAGCCAGTGGGACCCGCGCAGGACGAGGCTCGGGATCGACCGCCGATGCGACATGCCGTCAGCGGCCCGACACCTGGATGTTCAGCCCGCGGCTCCGGCCCGGGGGCAGCGTCACGGACTTGGCCGACGGTGTCTCTCCCGGCCCGCGGCTGCGTGGCGATCGAGTGCGACAGGGGGTTGGGGATGAGCGAGGATCCACTCATCACGGCGGTGCGGAGCGGGGACGAGAACGCGGCCAGAATCCTGCTCGAGGACGGGGCGGATCCCGACGTCTTCGACGAACAGGGCACCCCCGCACTCTGCCTGGCCATCTCGGCGTTCCACTCGACGATCGCCAGCTATCTGGTGAAAGGCAGCGCGGATCCAGACCGCCAGCTGCCCGACGGGACCACGCCCCTCTTGCGGGCCATCGACAGCGGGTCCATCGGTCTCGTCTCCTCCCTGCTCGGTGACGCGGCGCTGACCAGCGAGGCAACCCGCGTGGAACTGCTGGCGCGCGCCCGGCAGTGGCATGAGAGGGGCCCGGTCGCCATGCTCCGGGAGCGGACCGGCACCTCGGATGCGGTCGAGCGGGTTCGCATCCAGGACAGGGAATGGAGCACCGAGTACCACGAGCTCCGGCTCGGCGGAATGACCGTCCGCGACGGCCACACGGGGATCCTCACTCTCCTCGAGAAGCACTTCGGACTGCACTTGAGCGTTGACGAATTGGCGGCCCGCGCCTGCGCACTCGAGTACCCGGACTATGACCACGCCGTCTGGTCGGAGATCGTCCACACCCTTGCCCGGAGGCAGGACGACGAGACCTGGGAGGCTGCGGCGGCACTGCGGGACCATCCCGATCCCGTGCACCGCCGTTTCGGCGCGGAGGTCCTGGTCTGCCTCCACCTCGAGGCTGACCTGACGAACGTCTCGAGCCCGTTCGAGCAGCGCATGCTCGAACTCTTCCTCGACTGGGCACGGCAAGAGCAACACCCGGACGTCCTGGCCGAGACCCTGGTCGGACTGAGTCACCATGAAGACCCGAGGATCGAGCCACTGGGGCTCTCCTACCTTGCCCACCCCGCCCCGCGGGTCCGTGCCCGGGTGCCCTCGACCCTGAGAGTCGTGAACTCGGAGAGGTCTGGGCGACAGACGTTCACCTCCGAGGGGCTGAACGCCCTGCTTGCACTGGCCCGGGACACCGACTCCTCCGTACGCCACGTCGCCGGCTACGGCCTCGCGTACAGCCTGAATCCGGAACCCGTCATCGGGGACACCCTGGCCGGTCTGCTCGATGACGAGAACCAGCAGACCCGGATCTGGGCCGTCTACGGACTGGCTGAGCGGGACGATCCGCGCTGTATCGAGGGCGCCGACCGGGTGGGACCCGTCGACGAGTACGAGTCGTGGTCTTGGACGCTCCGCGCGCCCTCACGGTACGAGCAGCGCCGGAGAGAGCGGGAAGCGCCAGGCACGACCGCGTAGCGAACGCTCGCCTCTGCACCAACCGTGCGCCGGCTGTGGTCATCACGGCCGGCACTGTCCTGCCCACCCGGCAACCGATGTGGCTGGCGTCCTGGTCCCGATGCTGACGCACCGACACGAGCCTCACCTGGCGATCAATGATCCTCCCCGCGTCCGGTTGGCGGCTGGATCGTTGATCGCCCTGTAGACGGTCTATGGCCTGCCGGGTGCGGCCAGCGATCGCTACGCAGCAACGATCGATAGGAGTCAGCCGTTCACCTGCGGATGACGCCTCGCGGGCGTGAAAATCGGTGCGGGGCCGTCCGCCAACGCCGAACGACGCTTGGGCCGTTGAGATCGCATAGGAGTCTGGTGAGGGGGCCGCTGAGGGACCACGCACTGTTGCCTCGAGCACGCCGTTCAGCTTCTCCACCTCCCTCGGGCTCCCCGGACGGTCCCGCCCTGGAGTGCGCCACGGGAGGGCCGGCCATGGAGGAGACCAGAGAAGACCAAGCCGACGGTGCAGTGGCCCGGGTCGCGGCGATCGACATCGCCAAGGCGTCCGGGGTGGTGTGCATGCGGCTGCCCCACGACAACATCGAAGGCCGGCGAGTGCAGCAGGTCTGGACGGTGGCATCGACGACCAACGCGATCCTGGAACTCGGCGACCGACTGAGGATCCAGGGCGTCGAGCGGGTGGTGATGGAAGCCACCGGCAGCTACTGGAAACCGTTCTTCTACCTGCTGGAGGCCCGGGGCCTGGAGTGCTGGCTGGTCAATGCCCGCGAGGTGAAGAACGTCCCGGGCCGGCCGAAGACCGACAGGCTGGACGCGGTCTGGCTGGCCAAGCTCGCCGAGCGCGGCATGGTCAGGGCCTCGTTCGTGCCGCCCAAGTCGGTGCGGCAGCTGCGGGACCTCACCCGCACCCGCACCGCGTTCATCCAGGACCGCACCCGGCACAAGCACCGCGCCGAGAAGCTCCTCGAAGACGCCCAGATCAAGCTCTCCACCGTGGTCTCCGACCTGTTCGGCGTCTCCGGACGCGCGATGCTGGAGGCCCTGGCCGCCGGCGAGCGCAATCCGCGCTCGCTCGCGGACCTGGCCCGGGGCAGCCTGGTCAAGAAGCGCGAGGCCCTCATTGAGGCGCTGACCGGGCAGTTCGAGGACCACCACGGGCACCTGCTCAGCGTGCTGCTGGACACCGTCGACCACTACACCGACAAGATCGCCGAACTCGACCGGCGCATCATCGCCCTCCTCGGCGAGACGACCGGCCCGCGTGACGACGACGTCACGGACGACAACACGCCGAACCCCGCCGCCGGTCGGAGTGGAACCGAGCTGATCGAGCGCCTGGACGCCATTCCCGGCGTCGGAGCCGCCACCGCGCAGATCATCCTCGCCGAGGTCGGACTGGACATGAGCCGGTTCCCGAGCCCAGAACACCTCGTCTCCTGGGCGAAGCTGTGCCCGAGGACCATCCAGTCCGGCGCGAAGAACACCACCGGCCCCGCCGGCCGGGGCAACCCCTGGCTCAAGGGCGCCCTCGGCGAGGCGGCCAACGCCGCCGCCCGCACCGACACCTTCCTCGGCGCCCGCTACCGGCGCATCGTCAAACGCCGCGGCCACGCAAAGGCCCTCGTCGCGGTCGCGCGCTCGATCCTCGTGATCGCCTGGCACCTGATCCACAATCCCGACGCCCGCTATCAGGACCTCGGCGCCGACTGGCACCAGCGCCACCTGAACACCACCCGCAAGACCCGCGACCTCGTCCGCCAGCTCCAGGCCCTGGGCCACCAGGTCACCCTCGCACCCGCAGCCTGACCCACGCCGACACCGCCAACGATGTCCGTTCCGCTCCGCGGCCCGGATGCTGCCGCCTGCCCGGCTGAGGATCGATTTTCCGTTCAGCAGCGTATGAGCGACACCACCATGGCGGCGGCCTGGTTGCCGCTGTTGGAAGACCTGGGCGAGACGTTCAACGGCTGCCTGGTTGAAGAGGTGGTCGACTCGTCCGGCATGCGTCCGGAAGCCGCGGCCTGGCTCGCGGCCGAGGCTGTGGCCAGTACTGATCACCTGGCCAAGGCTTTGACCTCCTCCTGGGCCCTCCACACCCCCGAGCAGGTGGGAGCCGTCGCGGCGGCCCTGATCTCTATCGAGCATCACGTCGCTCGGGCGAAGAGCCACCTGCTCGACGTGCTCGTCGCCATGGAAGACCGCGGTGACGTCGCCGAACTGGACCGGGCGTACGACGATCTGGACGCGTCTCCGGCCATCGCCGCAGAGCTGTTCGAGCTGGAGCCGTCCCAGCGGACGGCCGACCTGCTGTTCACCAAGCTGTCCGCGGTAGCGATGCAACGCCCGATGCCCGAGACGTTCGCCGAAGCGCTGCACCAGGTCGCCGAGCTGCTTGCCGACCTCGTGGTTCCGGGCAGCGAAATCGAGATCTACGAGGAAGCCGATCATCCTGAGCACCAGGGCTTCCTGCAGCTCCGTTACGGCGGCAAGCTCCGGCGGCTGTGCTTCTACGACGAGGAATGGTTCCTCGACAGCTACCCGGATGAGCCCTGAAGGGTGTCAAAATTCCGATCAGGCCGCTGAGCTGGGTGTTTCCCGCAGGCCGTGGGGCGGTCTGATCGGGGTGGGGTGGTACGCGTTGAG